>NZ_JABXWS010000023.1:0-162858 GCF_015594425.1 Novosphingobium sp. HR1a | reverse complement strand
CGCGGCGGNGGNGGNGGNGGNGCGCGCGNGNGNGNGNGNGNGGGTAGTGCTTTCCCCCTCCACCCCCGCTTCGCGGCGGTCCCCCTCCCCATTGCGATGCAACGGGGAGGATGTCAGAACGAGAGCGCATGACCGAGACCCGCGTTCTCCTCATCGCCGGTGGCTCCGGCTCCATCGGCAGCGCCATTGCCCGCCTGGCTCTGGATCAGGGCTGGAAAGTCGCGCTTCACGGCCGCAGTCCCGAGAAGCTGCAGGACATGGTGGTCGATCTCTCCGACTTCGGTACGATAGACGGCTTCGCTGCCGACATATGGGCGGAGGACGCCGCCGAAGTCCTCGTTGCCGAAGTGGCCGAGCAATACGGCCGCATCGACGCGGTGATCGACTGCACCGCGACCGGCCCCCAGGGCATAACCGGCCTGTTTCCCGGCACTTCGCCGGGAGTATTCGGCGATTTCCTCAAGGTCTCGGTCGGCTGGATCGAGCGGCTGGCCCATGCCGCCTACGAACTTCTGGCGCAGCAGGGCGGAACGCTGATCGCCTTCGTTTCGGATGCGGGTATCTATGCGGCGCCGCGCCAGACGCTGATCGGCGCAGCACGGGCCGGGACCATAGGTTTCATCCGCAACTTCGCCGTCGAGGCCGCGCGCGACGGTATCCGCGCTCACGTCATCTCGCCGAGCTATGTCGAAGGCAGCGAGAGCGCGCAGCGCATGGGTTCCGAACGCATGGCCAGCGCAGCGCAGCGGGCGGGCCTCGGCCTCCCCACCGCCGAGGACATCGCTCCCCTGGCGCTGTTCCTGTGCGGTGACGGGGCGCGGCGGATCACCGGGCAGGTTCTGAGCGTAAACGGCGGCCTGAACGCCTGAAATATCAGGCCGTCTGCGGCTCCAGCATCAAAGGCGCGCCGCGGCCGCGCATCATCAGCGCATAGGACGCCAGCGCAACACCCACGCCGACGAACCACGCATATGTATAGATCACAGACCACACCTCGCCGAAGCCGCCGAACAGGCCCGGCGCCGAAACCTTGAGGAAGCCCGGCACATTCGGCGCGATACCCAGCGCCAGCGCGATCAGCGCGCGCGGGTTCCAGCCATTGCCGTACACGTAAGGGCCGGTCTCGCTGTAGAGGCCCTCGACGTCCAGCTTCGTCTCGCGCACCAGCCAGTAGTCGGCGATCAGGATGCCGGTGATCGGCCCGAGCAGCGCGCCGTAGCCGGTCAGCCACGTGAAGATGTAGCCATCGGTACTGGCCATCAGCTTCCACGGCATGATGACGAGGCCGATCACCGCCGTGATCAACGCGCCGGTGCGGTAGGAAATGCGCGAAGGGCTCAGCGAGGCGAAGTCATAGGCCGAGCACACCAGGTTCGCCGCGATGTTGCACGACACCGTATCGACCGCGATCACGATCAGCCCCAGCAGCACGAACGGCCCCGACAGCGTGCCCGCCAGCGCTACCGGGTCCCAGATCGCATGACCGTAGATCACCACGGTCGCCGAAGTGGTCATCACACTGATCAGCGCGATCAGTCCCATCGTCGGCGGCAGGCCGAGCGTCTGGCCGATCATCTGGTCTCGCTGGGTCTTCGCAAAGCGAGTGAAGTCCGGAATGTTGAGCGCCAGCGTGCCCCAGAACCCGACCATGGCGGTCATCGACGGAAGCCAGACCGCCCAGAACTGCCCTTCCTTCGCTCCGCCCGGCCCGAAGGCGGACGGCGCCGAGAAGATCGGGCCGATCCCGCCGGCCGCATCGATCGCCCACCACAGCAGCGCCACGCACGCCACGATCTTGAGCGGCGCGGTCCAGGTCTCCAGCCGCCGGATCGTCAGCAGGCCCTTGCGCACGAACAGCAGTTGCACCAGCCAGAACGCCATGAAGGCCAGCAGCTGGCCCAGCCCGATCCCGAAGAACGGCAGCGGCGGGCCTCGAAGGTCCGCCCCGAGGAAAATGCCGAGCAGGGTCAGCAGGGCCTCTCCGCCGATCCACGTCTGGATACCGTACCATCCACAAGCGACAAGCGCGCGGGCGAGCGCAGGCAACCGCGCGCCCACGGTGCCGAAGGAGGCCCGCACCAGTACCGCGAAAGGCACGCCGTAGCGCGTTCCGGAATGCCCGATCAGCAGCATCGGCACGAGGATCACGACATTGCCCAGCACCACCGTCAGCGCCGCCTGCGTCGCCGACATGCCCTGCTCGATCAGACCGGCAGCAAGCATCCACGTCGGAACGGCGACCACCATGCCCACCCACAGCGCCGCGAAGTGCCACCAGCGCCAGTTTCGCTGCGTTGCATCAGTGGGCGCAAGGTCCGCGTTCCAGAGGGTGCCGTCCCCAGTTGCGTGCGTCTGTGCGTGATCCATCTGGCCCCCACCGGTGTCTGGAAAGGACGAAGGATGCCGCAGCGCAGCATGGCGTCAAGCCCCTGATTTCATCGCTCTCCGGCAGACGGAGAAGCGCCTTCAGATCGCGCGGCGCATGTACCGCGCGTCCGGCCCGTAGCTGGAGAGCTTGCGGCGCAAAGCATCGTCTGCGGCGACCGCCGCAAAGCCCTGACCCCGCCAGAACGCCAGGGTGTCGTTGACCGAAACCAGCGCAACCTCCTGCCCGCCAAGCGCGCGCAGGCCCTTGAAAAGCCGCCGTACTGCGGGACCTGCATGTCCCAGTCCGCGCGCGTCCGGATGCAGGGCAAGATCATGAAGGTAGAACGCCTCGCGCTCGTCCGGCAACGTGCCGAGCAGACTGTCGAGTGGAGGGATGGCCCCAAGCGGCCACGGATAAGCGACGAGGTAACCTTTCACGCCTGCCGTCACCGGATCCGCCAGCACGAAGCAGCCCGGCGCGAACAGCGCGAACCGCTCGGCGAAACACGCCCGCGCCTCGAAATGGTCGGGGAACGCCGTGCGCGCCACATCCACGACGCCGTCGATGTCTTCGGCGCGCATCGGACGCCAGCGCAGGACGCTCACAGGCCGCGCACCCATGCGGAGATCCGCTCCAGCGCCTCGTCGAGCACGTCGTCGGGCTTGGTGAAGCACAGGCGCACGATATGGCTCGGCGCGCCTTGCCCGTTCTGGCCGCTCTCATACAAGGCGCTGACCGGAACCGTAGCCACGCCCGCCTCGCGCAGCGCCCGCTCGCTGAATTCGCGGTCGGTCAGAGCGATGCCGGATGCGGCGAGGTCGATGCACAGGAACCACGTCGCCGCGTTAGGCAGGACGGTTAGCCCCGCCGCCTCCAACCCCGCCTTGAGCCGGGCACGGGAAGCCGCCCAGTCGGCGTGCAATCCATCGAGAATGTCCGCCCGCTCCAGTCCTTCGGCGACAGCCCATTGAAGCGGCACCGCCGTCGTGAACGTGAGGAACTGGTGCACCCGCGCGAGCGCAGAACCGAGGTCTCTTTTCGCGGCCATCCAGCCGATCTTCCAGCCGGTAAGGCCGAAGATCTTACCCGCCGAGCCGATCTTCACGACCCGCTCCGCCATGCCTTCGCAGGCCATCAGCGAGCGATGCGCCGCGCCGTCGAAGCGCACCTGCTCCCACACCTCGTCGCAGATGGCGACAAGATCGTGCCTGGTGCAGAACCGCGCGATCATCTCAAGCTCATCGGCGCTCGCCACGGTGCCGGCGGGATTGAGCGGATCGTTGAGCATGATCGCGCGTGTCCGGGGCGTCACCGCCGCCTCCAGCGCCGCCGCATCGTAACGGAAATGCGGCGGTTGCAGCAGGACCGAGACGGGTAAGCCTCCAGCCCGCCGCACCATTGGCGCATAGGCGTCGTAAGCAGGCTGAAACAGGATCACCTCGTCGCCCTCCGACACCAGCGCCAGCACTGCGGCGGCGATGGCCTCGGTGGCGCCGGACGTGACGACGACCTCCGAGGGCGCGAGTGCCAGCCCCTGCGTGAGCGCATAGTGGGCGCAGACGGCCTCGCGCAGCGCGGGAAGCCCGACACTCGGCGGGTACTGGTTCGACTGTTCATGTAGCGCCCGCGCCGCTGCTTCCAGCAGGGGCGCAGGTGGCGGGCCATCGGGGAAGCCCTGCCCGAGATTGATCGCGCCGGTCTCGCGGGCGAGCGCGGACATCCGCTCGAACACCGTCGTGCCCATTTCGGCGTAGACGGGATGGATGCGGGGTCTCGTCTTCATCGCGGGATAGGCTCCGATACACTGGCAGGCCTGGCCGATAGCGCCGCCTTTCGTAAAATGCACGCCGCCCGGCGCGCTTTGTCGAGAAGACAATCGCGCCCGCACGTATCCCCGGCCCGTCAGGGAGGAGGAAGAGGCAGGCATGTCCTATGAGTTGAACCGCAGGCTGGCCGGGCGGCAAGCTCGCCGATCATCACCAGTCGAACGAGCGCAATGCCGCGATCGTCGATGCGTAAGCGCCAACTCGCGATGGGGGCCGTAGGCACGCCGCACCTCACTTTCGTGAACCAGATGGAGACGCGCTGGGTCCTGATGAACCGGGAGCGCTACGACTGGGGGCGGGCGACGTGTTCCTCGCCAACGACCCCGACCATGGCGGTGGCCACCTGACGGACTAATGCGTCTATGGACCGGTCTACGACGGGAACGGCGAACTCGTCTGCATCCAGACCCCGCAAGCGCACCAGGGTGATGCCGGCGACAAGAACCCCGGCGGGTTCTCGCTCGACGCCGCCGACCTGTTCGTGAAGGCGTGATCTATCCCTGCCTCAAACTGGTCCACCGGGGCAGCCTGCGCCGCGACGTGTTCGATACCGTGGTACGCAACAACCGCTTCCCGAGCTTGGCCGGAGACCTCGCGGCGATGATCCGCGGGGTCCGGCACGCGGTGGGGATGCTTAACGCGCTCGTGGCCCGGTGGGGGGTCACAGGTCGCCCGCGCGGCGATCAACCAGTCCATCGCCCAGACCGAGCGGCGCGTGCGCGAGGAAGTGGCTAAATGGCCGGACGCCGGGGTCGCTCAACGTCAAGCAGTTGCTCAGGCACACTTCGGCAATGGCGGGGATGGTCTCGGTCGAGCACCCCATGAGCGGCCTGTGCGGCGGCGGCTTCGGCCCGGCGCTGCAGCGCGATCCCAAGGCCGTGAAGAAGGACGTCCTCGACGAATACGTCAACCTCGAAGCGGCGCGCGCCAAGTACGGCAGGGTGCTGACGGGCATGCACCACCGCTACCTGATCGGCGTGCCCATGGTGAAAGTGGAGACGCTGGGTGCAGGCGGCGGCTCGATCTGCCACGTCAACTCCGGCACGCTGCAGGTCGGCCCGCGCTCGGCCGGCTCGGAGTCCGGACCATCTGCTACGGGCGCGGCGGCACGGAGCCGACCGTCACCGATGCCCTCGTCATGCCGGGCATCCTGTCTACCGTGGAAGGCTTTGCGGGCGGCAGCCACCCGTTCGCGCGGCGGTGTGGCCCCTCGCACTTCCCGCCATCGCCGCGCCAACCTCGGCCGGGGCGTTGCGCAAATGCCGATCCACTTCGGACGCGATCTCCTGCCCGGCATGGCGATCGCCGGGCCTGCCATCATCGAGGAGACCACGATCGTCGTCTATCCCGGTTGAGCGGCGCAGATCGACGACGCAGGCGACTACCAGCTCGTCCGCCGCTGACGCCTTTCCCCAACATCGGAACTGCCCTCCCTTTCGCGCGTCTCACCCATGCGATACCAGTCATGCGAATGGATCGCGCAAAGGTGATTGAGGTCCGCGTTGAACAGTCCGAGCCGATTCACCGAACGCCTGCCCTTCCTTCCCGACCGGCCTCTGGTACGTTACGTCACCACCGCTGCGCTCTGCTTGTTCGCCTTCTGGCTGCGCTGGGTGCTCGATGCCGCATTCCCGCCGGGCTACCCGTTCCTGACCTTCTTTCCGGCCGTCATCCTCAGCTCGTTCCTGTTCGGACCGCGCCCGGGCGTCCTTGCCGCGATCCTGTGCGGGCTGTTCGCCTGGTACGTCTTCATCCCGCCGCGGATGGCCTTCGCCTTTGACCACGGCACATTGACCGCGATGCTGTTCTACACCGGCGTCGTGGTGGTCGATATCGCCCTCGTCCACTTCATGCAGGCTGCCAACCACCGCCTCCACTGCGCCCGCGAGGAAGTGCGCGCCCTCGCCGAGGAACGCCGCCAGCTGGCCGAGCGCGCCGAACTGCTGTTCCAGGAGATGCAGCACCGCGTCGGCAACAACCTGCAGATGGTGGGGGCCGTGCTGTCCCTGCAGATGCGCACCCTTACCGAGCCTATCGCGCGCCGCGCACTGTCGGATGCGGCTGCACGGCTTCAGGTCATCGGCAATATCCAGCGCCAGCTCTACCATCATGACGGCCGCCTCGTCCCGCTCGACCGCTTCCTCGGCGAAGTGTGCGCCAAGACCATGGCGTCGAGTGCACGGACCGGGATCACCTGCGAGGTCGAAGCGCAGGAAGGCGTCACCCTGCGCCCCGACAGCGCCGTACCGGTCGCGCTGATCGTGACGGAGGCTATCGCCAATGCCCTCGAACACGGCTTTCCCGATGACGCATGCGGCGTCATCACCGTGCGCCTGGAGCGCCGCCAGGACGATGTGCTGCTGCGGGTCGAGGATGACGGATGCGGCTTGCCGCCGGGTTTCGACCCCGTCTCGGCACAGTCGATCGGCTTACGCATATCCCGCATTCTCAGTCAGCAGTTGGAAGGGCAGATTGCTCTGGAGAACGGGGAGCGCGGCACCCGTATGACGCTGGAACTGCCGCTTTCCCGCCTCGCGGTGAACACCTGAGACACCGCCGGACGCTCATCGCCGCGGATATCGCGCCGAAACGACGCTACTCCTGCCCGCGCTAACTTGTGATTCAGCGCCATGCGCCTACATTGGAGCGCGAAAGGACGGATTCCCGCAAAATGAACGACGACCAGCCCAACGGCAACCCATGGGTCAAGAGCCTGCTCGTATGGGGCGGCATCTTCCTCGCGCTCCTTATGGTGGTCTCGATGTTCGGATCGCGCGCCACCACCGGCCCGGCGATTCCCTACTCCGACTTCCGCAGCAAGGTCGCCGAAGGCAGCGTCGCCTCGGTCGAGATTTCCGAAGACCGGATCGACGGAAAGCTCAAGAATGGAGACAGTTTCTCGACCGTCCCCGTTCCCAACGACCAGACCCTGACCGACCTGCTCCAGCGCAACGACGTCAAGTATTCGGGCAAGGAAGCCGAACAGGGCAGCCTGCTGCTCTACATTCTCGCGCAGACCCTGCCGTTCCTGCTGATCGTCGGTATCGCCTTCTTCGCGCTGCGCCAGGTCCAGAAGGGCGGCGGGTCGGGCGCGATGGGCTTCGGCAAGTCCAAGGCCAAGATGCTGACCGAACGCTCCGGCCGCGTTACCTTCGACGACGTCGCCGGCATCGACGAAGCGCGTGAGGAACTGGAGGAGATCGTCGAGTTCCTGCGCGATCCCACCCGCTTCTCCAAGCTCGGCGGCCAGATTCCCAAGGGTGCGCTGCTGGTCGGTTCGCCCGGCACCGGCAAGACCCTGCTCGCCCGCGCCATCGCCGGTGAGGCGGGCGTGCCGTTCTTCACGATCTCGGGCTCCGACTTCGTTGAGATGTTCGTCGGCGTCGGCGCCAGCCGCGTGCGCGACATGTTCGAACAGGCGAAGAAGAACGCGCCCTGTATCGTCTTCATCGACGAAATCGACGCTGTCGGCCGCCACCGTGGCCACGGCCTCGGCAACTCGAACGACGAGCGCGAGCAGACGCTGAACCAGCTGCTGGTGGAGATGGACGGCTTCGAGGCGAACGAAGGCATCATCATCATCGCGGCGACCAACCGCCCCGACGTGCTCGACCCCGCGCTGCTGCGCCCGGGCCGCTTCGACCGCCAGGTCGTGGTTCCTGTGCCCGACATCGAGGGCCGCGAGAAAATCCTCGCCGTGCACATGAAGAAGGTGCCGCTCGCCCCCGACGTGAACCCGCGCGTGATCGCGCGCGGCACTCCGGGCTTCTCCGGCGCTGACCTCGCCAACCTCGTCAACGAGGCTGCCCTGCTCGCCGCGCGCCGCAACAAGCGCCTCGTCGCCATGCAGGAGTTCGAGGACGCCAAGGACAAGGTCATGATGGGCGCGGAACGCCGCTCCATGGTCATGACCGAGGACGAGAAGAAGATGACCGCCTACCATGAGGCAGGCCATGCCATCGTCTCGCTGAACGAAGCGGCTTCGGACCCGATCCACAAGGCGACGATCATCCCACGCGGCCGCGCGCTGGGCATGGTCATGCGCTTGCCGGAGCGGGACAGCTACTCGTACCACCGCGACAAGATGCTCGCGAACCTGTCGGTGGCGATGGGCGGCCGCGTGGCGGAGGAACTGATCTTCGGCTACGACAAGGTCTCATCGGGCGCCTCCTCGGACATCCAGTATGCCACTAGTCTGGCGCGCTCGATGGTCACCAAATGGGGCATGTCGGACAAGCTCGGGCCGATCCAGTACGAGGACAGCCAGGAAGGCTACCTCGGAATGGGCGGCACCCAGCGCACCATGGGCTCCAGCGAGACCAACCAGCTGATCGACAGCGAAATCCGCGCTCTGGTCGATAATGCCCATGCCCGTGCGACGCAGATCCTCAAGGATCAGAACGTGGCGCTGGAAACCTTGGCCCAGGCCATGCTGGAATACGAAACGCTCTCCGGCGACGAGATCAAGCAGCTTCTCGAAGGCGGCCAGATCGACCGCCCCTCGGAGCCGCGCGGCCCCTCGGCGGCGCGTCCGCTCTCGGGCTCTGCCATCCCCAAGGCCGGCCGCCGATTCACCGGGACGGCGCCGCAGGGCGCCTGAGCGGAAAAGATAGGGTTCTCCCCAAAGGAGAATGCAGGAGGGGCGTCAGATGCGAGTCTGACGCCCCTTTCCTTTGTCGCGGCCGGATGAAGGTGTGTTCCGGTTCGATCAGGTTCCCACTCCGCCGCAAGTGCGGTATTGTAACGCCGGATAATCATGAACCGCGAGGGAGCGATGGCCCAGGTCGAGATATATGACGGCGAAGGCGACCAATTGCTCTTCACCGGAGGGTTCGATTTCCTGCCCCGCGTCGGCGAATCCATCGCCAGGGATGCGGACGGATACTTCCACTACTACGAAGTCATCGACGTGTGGCATCGCGAAGAGCCCGAAGCCGGCAGATTCCAACCGTGCCTTGCGGTCAAGATCATCGACTGAGGCCCGGCTTGTCGTGGCCTACATGCTCGTCTGTGCCATCAGCAGGGTAAAGAACACCCCGAGCGCCATGGCGGCGAAGATGAGCAGTACCGCCGTACGCCACAAGGCACCGACCCGGCCGACGGCATAGGCCCCGCGCAACTGCCGATACATATGCAGCGGCGGAGTCAGGACCAGCGCCGCGACCAGACCGCCCACGCCTATCGCCCCGGCAATCATGCCGACGATCGCCAGCAGCGTCATGAAACACAGCGAATACGTCACGAAGACCGTGTGATCGTAAAGGTGGAAGCGTCGGCTGAACGGAAACAGCAGCCACAGGAACGGCACCGAGATCGGGATCAGCGCCCAGCTGTATTTGTAGGCGTAAGTCTGGATCTTGTAGCTCGCCAGATCGGGATTGGAGCGGAACTTCTTGATCGCCTTGTCGAGCGCGGGGATGTCGCTGACCTTGCGGGTCGGATCCACCTTCCGGTCCACGCCCTCCGCCTCGATATCACGCAAGGTGTCGAGCGCCGTGCGCTGCCCCTTCAACTGGTATTCGAATTGCGCCGTCGGTTGACCTTGCGCGGCGGCGGCCTTTTTCTTGCCCTCAACACCGGCGATCTCGCCTTCGAGCCGCTTGATGCTGTCTCCGACACCCTGGGAATCGGCGGTCTGCGCTACGGGCTCCTCATGCCCTTCGGTCGCGTGAAAGACCGCGAACATGAGGAAGACGCAAAACAGGAACAGCGCGATCGGTGACACATAGCTGGCGCGACGCCCCTCGATATATTCGCGGGTCAGCCGTCCCGGCCGCCAGGCCAGGAGCGGCAGAGTGCGCCAGATTTTCCCCTCGAAATGGAAAACCCCGTGCAGCAGATCGTGGAAGAACGCGCCCAGCGTACGATGGACGTGCGCCGCCTGACCACAGGCATGGCAATGCGAACCGACCAGATGGGTCCGGCAATTCAGGCAATCCGCTTCGTGCGTGTGGCCGTCATGCCTTTCGCCCTGGCCCTGCACAGCCTCCGGCTCCACCGCCGATGCGAGGGCGGTGCCCTGCCCAAGCTCCGCCAGTGCTTCGCTGATCCCGTTCATGTTCGCCCCCGTTTGACGGCGCAAAACCTAAGCCGCGATCGGAATTCGCGCAATGCAGACGTGAGGCCCCCTCAGCCGCGCTGGTCCAGTTTCTTCTCGATCGCTGCCCAGAGACGGGAAAAAGCCTGCGTGGCCGCGCTTTGCGGCGCCAGTGCGCCTACCGGCTGGCGGTGGACGGCGCATTGTTCGACAGCGCTGGCGTAAGGGATGGCGGGCCAGTTCGGGCTCGTCTCATACGCCTGTCTGTGCAAGGCGCGGCGCATGTCGAGCATCGACAGAACCGGCAGGATCGGTGGGTGCCGCTTAGTATTCCCGGCAATCTCCCGAACCACCAGATCGAAGGCGCGCGAAGAGAGCGGCGACGGCGGCAGCGGCACGATAACGAGGTCCGCTGCACGCACGACTTGCGCCGAAAGCTCGTTCATCACCGGCGGGCAATCGAGGATGATCCGCGGATAGTCGGCCGAAAGCTCCTCGGTCAGCTTCGCCAGCCGTTTGCGCTTGCCGATCTTCACCAGTTGCGCGTCGAGCGCACGGATCGATTCATCCGCCGGGAGCACGTCCAGCCCCTCGAAAGCCGTATGCTGGATCAGCCGCGTGGCGGGGCGTTCGCGTGCGAACACCTCTTCGGCCAGCCGCGTATCCTGCGGCTCAAGGCCGTAGAGAAACGCCGATCCGCCTGCGGCATCGAGATCCCACAGCAAGGTCCCGTGTCCGCTCTGCACCGCCGAACACCACGCGAGGTTGGCGGAGAAAGTCGTTTTCCCGACCCCGCCCTTGACGCTGTAGATGGCGATCGTGGCGCTCTTGCGCTCGCCGACCGCATTCGAGCGAGCCTCGGACGCGCGAAGGGGACCAGCCCTCCTGGGCGGTCCCCCGGTCAATCCGATGATACGTGGCAATTTCGATTTCGCGGACACGCCCGCATCGTTGCCTGCCGCCCCCTCACAGTCAAGTACGGGCGGCAGTCAACGGTTACGATCAGCCGTCGTAATCGCCGCCCAGCGACGTGTTGCGGGTCGGAGCCGACGCGGTAATACGCAGAGCCTCGGCCGACTGGCTGAGCGAGCCGACGTCATCCATCTCGTCGTCGTCATCGGGCAGGACGCGCTGCATCGAAGTAACCAGCGTTTCCTTGAGGTTCTTGGGAACCACGGTTTCCTCGGCGATTTCGCGCAGGGCGACGACGGGGTTCTTGTCGCGGTCGCGATCGATGGTCAGTTCCGCGCCGCCCGAAATCTCACGCGCACGCTGCGCGGCAAGAAGGACGAGGTCGAAGCGGTTGGGGATCTTGTCGACGCAATCTTCGACAGTAACGCGCGCCATGGGCACTCCCGGTAAAGAATCTGTGGGATCGGAAAGGCTGGCAGTTAGGGCCGGGGGCAGGGAAAGTCAAGGAAATGGGCGACGTGTCACTTGTCTGGGCACTGACAGGCTAGGTCATACCTGACTTCGCCATAAACTCCCCATCACCCTGAACTCGTTTCAGGGTCCATCGGACAGCTTTGGCTTAAGCGTGGTCTCGCCATCGGCCCGTACGGTTCACTGCATTATCGCACGCGGCTTCCGGCCAGATGGACCCTGAAACGAGTCCAGGATGATGGAATGAGTTACGAAGGACGTGCATCGCCCTTTGCCGCTTCAGCCCCGCGTGAACCCCAGCGCCAACCGTGCCAGTTCGGGGAAGGCCTCTGCCCGCTCCTTCGCCTGGGCGTTGGAGGCGGTGCCCCGGATCACGCGGCCCTTTATGCCGTGGAAGATCGCGGCAAGGCGGAAGAAGTTGAACGCCATGTAATAGCGATAGTCCGGCAGCCCCTCGCGCCCGGTGCGGCGGCAATAGGCAGCGACGTAGTCTTCCTCGCTCGGGATACCCAGCGCGGCGATGTCCGCGCCGCCCAGCCCCGCGACGATGTGCGGCGGCATGTGGTACATCATCGCGTTGTAGGCGAAGTCCGCCAGCGGATGGCCCAGCGTCGACAGCTCCCAGTCCAGCACCGCCAGCACGCGCGGCTCGGTGGGATGGAAGATCATGTTGTCGATGCGGAAATCGCCGTGGATCACGCTGGAGGCGCCGTCGTCCGCAGGCATGTTCGCTTCGAGCCAGGCGATCACCGCGTCCATGTCCGGATTGCGGCCCGCAGCCTCGTCCTCGAAATACTGCTTCGACCAGCGGCTGACCTGACGGGCGAAGTAATTGCCCGGCCTGCCATAATCACCAAGGCCAATGGCTTCGGGATCGCAGGAATGCAGCTGCGCCATCGTGGCGTTCATCGCGTCGAACAGCGCCGCGCGTTCCTCGTTGGAGACGCCGGGGACGGTCGCATCCCAGAAGATGCGGCCTTCCACCATTTCCATCACATAGAACCAGGTGCCGATGACGCCATCGTCTTCGCACAGGCCATAGACCTTTGCCACCGGGAAGCCCGCACCGTGAAGCGCGGAGAGCACCTTGGCCTCGCGCTCCACCGCGTGCGCGCCCTTGAGCAACTGGCCCGGCGGCTTGCGCCGCAGGACGTAGCTGCGCGAGGGCGTCACCAGCTTGTAGGTCGGGTTGGACTGGCCGCCCTTGAACTGCTCGACGCTTAGCGGACCGGCGAAGCCCTCGACATTGGCTTCCAGCCAGGCGGTCAGCGCCGCCTCGTCGAAGGCATAGCCCTCGCGCACAGCGGTGGTGCCCGAGTTGGCGTCAGCAAGGTCTGGGGCTACGTCGCTCATGCGGGTTCGGCTTCCTTTGCAGCCGCTTCCTGCGCCTTGCGCCAGTCGCGACGGATCTTCTTGGCGAGGCTCCACTTGTGGACTTCGGTCGGGCCGTCATAGATGCGGAAAGCGCGGATCTCGCGGAACACCTGCTCGACGATGGTGCGCTCGGTAACGCCCGTGCCGCCCATGACCTGCACGCAGTTGTCGGCGATCTTCATCAGCGCCTCGGAGACCGAGACCTTCGCCATCGAGCTTTCCACCGTGCCGAGCGAGCCGGTGTCGAGCACCGAGGCGCACCAGTCGATCATCAGTTCGGACTGCTTGATGAGGATTTCGTTCTCCGCCAGCATGAAGCCGACGCCTTCGTGCTCGATCAACTGCTTGCCGAATGCCATGCGGCGGCAGGCATAGTCGCTGGCGATCTCGTGCGCGCGGATGCAGCAGCCCAGCCAGCGCATGCAGTGCGAGAGGCGCGCCGGGGACAGGCGGATCTGGGCATACTTGAAGCCCTCGCCCGGGTCGCCCAGCATGTGTTCGGCCGGCACGCGCAGGTTGTCGATCGTCAGGGTGGCGTGGCCGCCCGGCATAGAGCTGTCGATGGTGTTCGGCACCTCGTCGATGCGGATGGCATCGTCGGGCAGGTCCACCAGGAACATGCAGGCGCCGCCCTTGGTGTCTTCCTCCGCCGAAGCCGCCATGACGATGCCCACCATCGCGCCCTGCGCGCCGGTGATGAAGGTCTTGCGGCCGTTGATGACCCAGTGGTTGCCATCCTTGTGGCAGGTGGTCTTCATCATAGACGGGTCGGAACCGGCGCCGCCCCATTCGGCCGGCTCGGTCATGAAGAAGGCGGAGCGGCCCTTGCCCTCGACCAGCGGCTTGAGGAAGCGCTCCTTCAGTTCGGGCGAGCCGACGTGGCCGATGAGGTACATGTTGCCCTCGTCGGGCGCCATGGTGTTGCAGGCCAGCGGGCCCAGCGGCGACAGGCCCGACTTGATGAGCACAACCGCCGTCTCGCGCTGCGTCAGGTGCGAGCCATCCGCGCGGATGTGCGGGGTGAGCACGCCGGCCTCGCGGGCCAGACCGCGCAGTTCCATCAGCAGTTCGTCGGTCGGCGCGCCGTGGTGATCGCGGCGCGGGTCCTTCTCGTAAGGGACGACCTTTTCACGGACGAAAGCCTCGACCTTGTCGGCCATGTCGAGGGCGTATTGGGAAATCTCGCTCATTATTGCAGCACCCGGATCGGATCGGAGCCATCCCAGTCGCGGGCGGCATCCTTCATCATCTGAAACAGACCTTCGGTGCCGGTAAGCGGCTGAAGGTATTCGATTACGTGGCCGGGGCCCTGACCGGGATCGACATAGATCACCTCGCCATCGGCGCCCACTTTGCCCTCCACGATCACCTCGGCGCCGGCTTCGGCGCAGGCCTTGCGGGCTTCGGCGATCGATTCAACGAAGACGCAGACGTGGTGCAGGCTATCGCGCACCGCATACTCGCCCGAATAGAGCGAGGGAGCATCGGAATCGGTCTTGATAAGCTCGATCTGGATGTCCCCCCAGTAGCCGATGGCCATGGTGAACGTGGCGTCGGTGGGCTGGCCCTTGTACTTCATGTCGTCGAGCCGCACGTCGTTGAGGACGAAGAACGGGCCGACGCCGACCGTTTCGATCCAGTATTTCATGGTCGCATCGAAATCGGTCGGGAAATAGGCGAGTTGGATCACGTCGCCCAGCCGCTTGAGCGGGCCGGGCTTCACGACGGTTTGGGTGGCCTCTCCGGTCATTCGCTTATCCTTTTGTCTTCGTTATCCCCGCGAAGGCGGGAATGACGGCGGAAGTTCATCCGAACAGGTCCTCGGGCGCCTCGATCAGACCCTTGAGCGTCTGCAGGAACTGCGCGCCCGCAGCCCCGTCGATGGCGCGGTGATCGACCGAGAGGGTGAAGGAAATGCGGGTTTCGAACGCCACATCGCCGTCATCCGTCTCCACCGGCTGACGCAGTGCCGCGCCAACGGCGAGGATCGCGCCTTGCGGCGGGTTGATGATCGCGTCGAAGTTCTCGATCCCGAACATGCCGAGGTTGGAGACGGAGAAGGTGCCGCCGTCCATATCGTCCATGCTGAGCTTGCCGGCCTGCGCCTTGTCGATCAGGCGGCGGGTTTCCACCGCGATCTGGTCGATCCGCATCAGGTTGGCCTGACGCACCACCGGGGTGACGAGGCCCTTGGGGCTGGCGACCGCGATCGAAACGTCGGCGTGCGGGAAGCGGTGAATTTCCTGACCGTGGACCTGCACGTTGACGTCCGGGTGCTTCGCCAGCGCCATGGCCGAAGCCTTGACGATCCAGTCGTTCACCGAAGCCTTGCTGCCCAGCACGACGTTCGCGGTCTTGCGCATCGCGATCAGCGCATCGGCACTTGCCGACATGCGCAGATAGAAGTGCGGAAGCTCCTGCTTCGCCTGGGTGAGCCGCTGAGCGACGACCTTGCGGACGCGGTCGAAAGGCACGACTTCGGGGCGGTTCTCACCCGCCACGAATTCGGGTGTGCCGATCGTGCCGGGCGAGGCCTTCGGTGCGGGCACCAGCGCAAGCACGTCGGCCTTGGAGATGCGCCCACGCGGGCCGGTGCCGGTGAGGCCCTGCAGCGAGAGCCCGTGTAGCGCTGCGATACGGCGCGCAAGCGGCGAAGCGAGAACCTTAAGGTCGTCCGCCTCGACGGGAACCGTGCCCTTGAGCGAGGGAGCACTTGTCCCGCGCAGCGCCTTCACCACGTCCTGATGGGTGATGCGACCGCCACGGCCCGAACCCTCGATACCGGCTATATCGACGCCCTCTTCTTCCGCGAGGCGCAAGGCTTCGGGGCTGATCGGGCGGTTGGTGTCGATCTTGATGCGCTGCTTTTCGGGAGCAGGCGCAGCGGCGGCAGCCGGAGCGGGTTCCGGCGCCTTGGTCTTCTCGGCGCCCCCCTTACCTGCACCTTGGGCGATGCCACCTTCAGCCGGCTTGAAATCGGCCACGAAGGCGTCGATCTCGGCGTCCGAGTGCGAACCCTCGTCGAACACCGCCAGCAGCGCGCCGACGGGTTCCTCGCCCGCGCCGCCGCCCACGATGATGCGGCGCACGGTGGCTTCGTATTCGGCCTCGACCTCGTTGGTGATCTTGGCGGTTTCGATCAGGCACAGCGTCTGGCCGCGCTTGAAGGTTTCACCCTCCTTCACCATCCATTCGGCGATCGTGCCTTCGGTCATTTCGATGCCCCACTTGGGCATCGTGAATGCGCGGATGCGACTCATGTCAGCGCTCCCCTCAACGGTATTCGAGCGTCTTGCGCACGGCAGCGGCGACCTTGGCCGGGCTCGGCAGGTAGGCGCTTTCCAGTTCGCGGGCGAACGGGACCGGCGTGTGCGGCGGGGTCACCATCTCGATCGGCGCCTTGAGGCTGGCAAAAGCCTTCTGGGCGACGAGCGCGGAGATGTCGGTGGCCAGCGAGCAGCGCGGCGGGGCCTCGTCCACCACGACCAGGCGGCCGGTCACTTCGACCGAGTCGAGGATCGCTTCCTCGTCCAGCGGAGAGGTGGTGCGAAGGTCGATCACGTCGCAGCCGATGCCGTCCTGCGCCAGATCGTCCGCAGCCGTCTCGGCGTAGCGCACCATCATGCCGCTGGCGACGATGGTCACGTCCTGACCGGCGCGGGCAAGGCGGGCGTGGCCGAAGGGGATGCAGAAATCCGGATCCTCGTTCACTTCGCCGCTCATCGCGTAGAGGAACTTGTGTTCGAGGAACACGACCGGATCGTCATCGCGGATCGCCTGACGCAGCAGGCCGCAGGCGTCTTCCGGGGTGGTCGGCATGACCACCTTGATGCCGGGCATGTTGGTGACGAACTGGCTGATCATCTGGCTGTGCTGCGCGGCGGCGTTGTAGCCCGCGCCCACCGGCATGCGGATCACCGCCGGGCAGACCGACTTGCCGCCGAACATGTAGCGGAACTTGGCGATCTGGTTCCAGAGCTGGTCCATGCACACGCCGATGAAGTCGGCGAACATGATCTCTGCCACCGGGCGCTTGCCGGCGAGGGCAAGGCCGCCCGCCGCGCCCATGATGGCGCTTTCGCTGATCGGAGTGTCGATCACGCGGTTGGGGCCGAACGCCTCGTAGAAGCCGGTCGAGGTGGACCAGATGCCGCCGATCGCTTCGGGGCCGCCGGCCGTGCCGTTGCCGCCGACGACGTCCTCGCCCAGCACGACGACACGTTCGTCACGCTGCATTTCCTGGAAGATCGTGTTGCGGATGGCATCGCGATACATCATTTTTGCCATGGGTCTCGCTCCTGCCGTCAGTAGCTGATGTAGACGTTTTCGAGGACGTTCTCGGGCTGCGGGCGCGGTGCGGCGCGCGAAGCCTGGACGGCATCCTCGATGGCCTTGAGGGATTCGGTGTCGATCGTGTCGAGATCCACGTCTTCCAGCAGCTTGGCGCCGGTGACGCTGGCGCGGAAGATCTTGAGGCAATCACGCTCGGCACGCAGGCGATCGAGTTCGCCGTCGCCGCGATAGCGCTGCGGATCGCCTTCGAAGTGGCCGAAGAAACGCTCGGTATCGAATTCCACGGCGGCCGGGCCGTTGCCGGGGGTGCGGACATATTCCAGCACTTCGCGGAAGGTGTCGTAGACGGCGAAGAAATCGGTGCCGTCGCCGCGCCATACCTTCATGCCGAACGCTTCGGCGCGGCTGGCGATGTCCCTGGTGGTGCCCACCGCGTAATCGACGCCGGTATGCTCGGAATAGTGGTTGTTCTCGAAGACGAAGATCGCGGGTGCGTTGGTCACGACCGCAAGGTTCATCGCCTCGAACGTGGTGCCCTGGTTGCAGGCGCCGTCGCCCGAGAAGGCGATCGAGACGGCCAGCTTGCCGTTTTCGTCCGGACCATCGATCTTGTTGGAGATCGCCGCGCCCACCGCGATCGGCGCGCCGGCGCCGACGATGCCGTTGGCGCCGAGCATGCCCTTGTTGATGTCGGCGATGTGCATCGATCCGCCCTTGCCGTTGCAAAGGCCTTCCTGGCTGCCCCAGATTTCCTTCATCATGCCGTCAAGGTCGCAACCCTTGGCCAGACAGTGGCCATGGCCGCGGTGGGTCGAGACGATCTTGTCACGCTCGGTCAGGTGCTCGCACACGCCGACAGCGACGGCTTCCTGGCCACAGTAGAGGTGGGTGAAGCCCGCGATCTCGCCGGTCTGGATCTCCTCGTGGAGCCGTTCCTCGAATTCGCGGATCAGCTTCATCTGCCGATAGGCGCGCGTCAGCGCCTCGCGGTTCAGCTGCATCAGGGATTCCTCTCAGTTATGGTGTGAATTTCTGCGTGTGAACGCGGGGGTTTCGACAGGCTCAGCCTGAGCGGGAAGGAGAACGGATTGCCCGTCCCACCCCGCTCATGCTGAGCTTGTCGAAGCATGGATTCCCACGCGAGGTTGGCTGCGAGCTGCGAAGTCACAGGCCCAGCACCGACTTGGCGATGATGGTGCTCTGGACTTCGTTGGTCCCGCCAAAGATGGTCCACGCGCGGCTGTTGAGATAGCGGGCCGAGGCGACCTGCGCGGCCTTCGAATGGACGGCGGCCGGCGCGTTGTCGCCGTAGAGCGGGCGCGCGGTTTCCAGCTGGAGGCCGGCGGGGCCGTAGAGGTCCACCGCCAGCAGGTCGATCTCCTGCCGCAGATTGGACGCCAGCAGCTTGGTCAGCGAGGTTTGCGGACCAGCCTTGCGGCCCTTGGCGATCTCCGAGATGATCTTCAGCTCGATCATCTCCAGCGCGTTGACCGAGAGACGGGCCTTCGCCACGCGGCGGCGCCAGTCGGTCTGGTCAGCGAGGATACCGCCCTTCCCATCGCTCTCGTCCTTCGCGGCGGCTTCGATCTGGTCGAGATCGTAGCCGAGCTTGGGCGCGTGGCAAGAACCACCGCGTTCATTTTCAAGCAGAAACTTCGCGATCGTCCAGCCATCACCCTCGCCGCCGACGAGGTTTTCGGCCGGGACCATGACGTCTTCAAGGAAGACCTGATTGACCTCGTGGTCGCCCGCATTGGTCAGGATCGGGCGCACCGAGACGCCGGGCGTGTCGAGGTCGATCAGCAGGAACGAGATGCCGGCCTGCTTCTTCACCTCGGTGTTGGTGCGGACCAGCGTGAACATGCGGTTGGCGTGGTGCGCGTGGGTGGTCCAGATCTTGGAACCGTTGACGCGGTAATGGTCGCCCTCTCGCACCGCGCGGGTCTTGAGGCTGGCGAGGTCTGACCCCGCGCCCGGCTCCGAAAAGCCCTGACACCAGTAGTCCTCGCCGGAGAGGATGCGCGGCAGAACCTCAGCCTTCTGCGCATCGGTGCCGAAGTTGTAGATCACCGGGGCGAGTAGCTTGAGGCCCAGCACCGTGAGATTGGGCGCGCCTGCGGCGGCGCATTCCTTTTCGAACAGGTAGCGCTGCAGCGGCGTCCAGCCGGTGCCGCCGTGTTCGGCGGGCCACTGGTAGCCCAGCCAGCCCTGCTTGTTCAGCACCGCGTTCCAGGCCTGCCCGATCTCCGGCTCTACGAAGACGGACGGGGTAGCCGCCGCGCCTGCCTTCACCTCGGCAGGCAGGTAGTCGCGCAGGAAGGTACGGACTTCGTCGCGAAAGGCAGCGTCTTGAGGGGAAAGTTCGATATCCATCAGCGTTCCAGAATGGTGACTGCAGAGACGCCCGGAGCGCCGTAGACATGGCTGTATGCCGTCTTCGGCGCATTCGGCACCTGACGGCCGCCGCCGTCTCCCCGCAGTTGCACGACGTTTTCGTAGACCTGGCGCAGACCCGATGCGCCGATCGGCTCGCCACAGGCGAGGCAGCCGCCATCCGTGTTGACCGGCAGCGCACCATTGATCTCGGTGCGGCCCTCGGCCAGCCACTGCTCCTGCTCGCCATCGGCGCAGAAGCCGTTCTCGGCCATGTGCATCAGCTCGGCGCCCGCTTCGGTGTCCTGAAGCTGGGCGACGTCGATGTCGCCCGGGCCGATCCCGGCGAGGCGATAGGCATCGGCCGAAGCGATGCGCGAGGCGGTGCCGCGCGGGCGGCTGTCATCCTCGACCACGTCCACGCTCGGCGCGAAGACTTCGAAACTGCTCGGCGGACGGGTGCGCATGGTCGCGGCCTTGAGCCGGATCAGCGGCTTGCCCAACTCGCGCGCCTTCTTCTCGCTCGCGAGGATCAGCGCCACGCCGCCCTCTGCGGGCGAGCAGAACATGTACTTGGTATAGGGATCGCTCACCAGCGGCGCTTCGAGGATTTCCTCCAGCGACACCGGCTGGCGACGCCAGGCATGCGGCGCGTGGACAGCGTTGCGGAATGCCTTTTCCGAAACCATGCCCAGCGTCTTCTGCGAAATGCCGAACAGGCTCATGTAGCGCATGATCTTGGCCGCAAAGAACTGCGTGGTGACCATCTGGCCGACTTCGCCGTACCAGTCCGGCAGGTTGTATTCGCTCGGCAGCGCGTTGAAGGCGCCACGCGGATGCTTGTCGAAACCGACCGCGAGGCCGAGATCGAACTCGCCCGACTTGATCGCCATCTGCGCCGAGAACAGCGCCGAACCGCCCGCCGCGCAGCCGTTGCGCACGTTGATGAACTGGACCCCGGTCAGGCCGAGGCGATCGACCATCGTGTCCGGGTTTCCGGCCGCATCCGAACTGCCATAGGCGAACTGGACCTGCGGCCATTCCACGCCCGCATCGGCCAGCGCCTCGCGCACGGCGTAGACACCTTGATCAACGCCCGAGAGGCCATCGGTCCGCCCGAAGCGGTGAATGCCGATGCCGACGATGCACACGTCGCCGCTCATGCTGCGCCTCCTGCGGGTACGTAGGCGGGGATATAGAGGCTGTCCAAGAGGTCCGGGTTCAGCGGCGACGGCGCGAAGCGCACCGGCATGCCAACCTTCACGTCCTCGAACGCGACATCGTTCAGCCGCGCCTCGACGATCACCTGCCCGGGCAGTTCGACATAAGCCACGACCCAGGGCGCGAACGCTTCGGGCCCGGCGTAAGGCGGGGTCTTCGGGCGGAAGCGCTGGACGGTGTAGGACCACAAGGTGCCTTCGCTCGACAACGGCACCGCCTCGAAAGTCGGCGACGCGGGGCACGGGAAGACGATCCGGCCGGTTTCCCGGTCCTTGCCGCCGATCAGACGCGGGGGCGTCTCTTCGGTGAACAGGCCATCGGCTATCGGTGTCATCATACTCCTAATCCTCTGGCCCAATCCTTGGCTCATCCAGCCCGTTGGTCAGGCCCGGCCATGGATTCGATTTAAGCGGGTCCTGCGCAGCATTGTGACTCACCAAAACGATAGGATAGCCATTGCGCTAGTTCGTGCGACTTCGAGAACGACTGGGACAACCCTGCGCCGGGAGAGACGGACTATGGCCAAGCAATGGGACTACATCATCGTCGGCGCAGGCAGCGCGGGCTGCGTCATGGCGGAGCGGCTAAGCGCCGACGGCCGCTCGCAAGTGCTGGTGCTGGAGGCGGGCGGCGAAAACGACAGCTTCTGGGTCACGCTGCCCAAGGGCGTCGCCAAGCTGGTCAAGAAGCCCGAGCACATGTGGGCCTACCACGTCGCCCAGCCCCGCGATCCCGGCGCCAATGACAAGGGCGCGGGCGAAGTCTGGATTCGCGGCAAGGGCCTTGGCGGCTCGTCCTCCATCAACGGCATGATCTGGAGCCGGGGCGAGCCCGCCGACTATGACGCCTGGGAGCGCGAGGCAGGTGCCACCGGCTGGAACGGCGCCAGCATGACCGAGGCGTTCAAGGAACTGGAAGACCACAAGGCAGGCCCCGGCCCCATGCGCGGCAGCGGCGGCCTCGTCCGGGTGGACCCGGCCTGCTACACGTATCCGCTGGCCGAACGCATGATCGAGGCGGGCGAATCGCAGGGCCTGCGCCGGGTGGACGATCTCAACGGCACCCCCGGCCCGCGCGTCGGCTACTACAGCCACAACATCCGCAACGGTAAGCGCGATTCCTCGGCGCGGACTTACCTGGCTGCGGCTCGCAAGCGGCCCAACGTCACCGTCGTCACCGGCGCGATGGCCGACCGCATCGTCTTCGACGGCACCCGCGCGGTGGGCCTCGATGCCACGGTGAACGGCAAGCCGCAGCGATTCGACTGCGCCGGAGAGATCGTCGTCAGCGCGGGCGCCATGGAAAGCCCCCTGCTGCTCCAGCGCTCCGGCATCGGCGATGCTGCAAGGCTTGCTGCGGCGGGCATTCCGCTGGTGGCACACTCACCCGATGTCGGCGAGAAGATGATCGAGCACCTCTCGCTCTCGATCCCCTTCCGGCTCGACCATGGCAAGGGCACCAACAAGAGCTTCTTCGGCATCGGCGCGGCCTTCGCCATGCTGCGTTACCTGCTGCGCGGCGACGGCGTGCTCGCGACCGGGCCTTTCGAGGTCGGCGCTTTCTGCAATGTTGCTCATCCGGATGGGCGCACCGATGCGCAGTTCTATCTCGGCGGTTACACCTTCAAGGTCGGCGACGACAAGGACCCCGTGCCGCTCGACAAGATCGACCCCAAGCCCGGCGTAACCATCTACGGCCAGCTCCTGCGCCTCACCAGCGAGAGCAGCGTGCGCGCAACCGGCCCTGGCTCCGGCGATGCACCTGAAATCCTGCACAACTTCCTGACGACCGAGCATGATCGCCAGTCCGTGATCGCCCTCGTCCGGGCCATGCGGAACTACGCCCACGCCGGGCCTCTGGCGAATATGGTCGGTGAAGAACTTGTCCCCGGCGCACAGGTTGAGAGCGACGAGGACATCCTCGCCATGTTCCGCCGCCTGTCTAGCTGCGGCCTCCATGCGATCCGCTCATGCCGGATGGGCGGTGATGCCGAGGCCGTCGTCGACCCCCGCCTCAGGGTGAACGGCGTTCAGGGCGTGCGGGTGGCCGATTGCTCGGTGATGCCATGGCACGTCACCGGCAATACGAACGCCCCCGCCATGGCTGTCGGCCTGCGCGGGGCGAAGTTGATGCTGGAGGATCGCTGACCCGTTGTAAGGTCAAAGGCGGCGACCAACGCACAAAGCGATGCGTCGCCCGATCCCTCGCGGCCTAGAAGCCTACCGAATTCAGTATCCAGGAGCGCAAGGGCGCGAAAAGCGCCGCGAAGGCGGCAAAAATGACCAGTAGCTTGAACAGCAATGCAGTATGCATCTTGCGTTCCATCGGCATCCCTCTCTTTATGTTGTAAGCCGAGTGTAACAAGAAAATCGGCTTGGGAAAGAGGGTAACGCAAAGCGTGCCGGCGATGCTTCGCCGGCACTTGCAAGCCACTGTTATTTCAAAATTTACGTCAGTTCTGGAGCGAGATATAACCTAGCTGAGCCGCCTTGAAGACGGTCTGGCTACGGTTGACCGCGTTCAGCTTGGTCGCCGCGTTATGGATGTGGAAGCGTACCGTCGCACGGCTGCGCGACATGATCATGCTGATTTCCAGATCCGTCTTGCCGATCGCCGCCCAGCGCAGGCACTCGACCTCGCGCTTGGAGAGGCGGGATTCGGGCGGCAGCGCCTGCGTCGAGCCCATGACCTGCACATACGTCGCGATGAACGTGCGCGCATAAAGACCCAGCGCATCCGAATAGCGCGCGAAGTCTTCCGAAAGATCGGTCTTGCCGCGATCGAGCGGGTTGAAGCTTACGGCCCCGATTTGGCCGAACGGCAGGTGGACCGGCACGCCGATCGCCGCGCGGGTCAGCGAGCGGGTTTCGAAATTGGCGATGTCGATGGAGGACAGGTAGGCGTTGCGCTCCAGCGTGCGGAAACCTTCCGCATTGGCCCAGAACGGCTGGCTTTCGAACCGGCACGCGGTGGTCAGCGGGCTGTCGAGGGCAATGCGCGAATTGCGCCACCAGACGCGGTCACCGTCTTCCCAACCGAAGACTTCGGTGGCGAGCAGGTTGCCATCGGCATCGACCGGCGTACGCTTGTCGGCAATGTCGTGCGCGGGCGCGGCCCGCATGCCGCATTCCATGGCGATGCGATGCAGGGCCTCGGCGGCGGGGCGGATGCCTTCCGGCGACGTCACGCGGACGGCGTCGATGTTTTCCTGTGACAGAAGTTGCATTGATGTCCTCTCGAGGCTCATTCTTAGCCCGCTGAATCCGGGGGCACAATCGCTTGAAGCGTGGAATTACCGCGTTTTTATGACTAGCCTTTTGCCCAGCGGTAACCGGAGCCCACCTGATGATAGAACCGCAGCTCAAGCGGGAACATCCCTGCGGGAGTGGACTGTGAATTTCGACCTCAGCGAAGACGAGGAAATGCTCAAGGCCCTGACCGAGCGCTTCGTTACCGACCATTACGATCATGACAGCCGCCGCGCCTTCCTGGCCCAGCCTAACGGTTTTTCCAACACCAATTGGGAACTGCTCGGCGAACTCGGGCTGATCGCGGCGCCCTTCCCCGAGGAAATGGGTGGGCTTGGCCTAGACGCCACGGGCATTGCGACGGTCTTCGAGGCGCTTGGGCGCGGCCTGGTGGTCGAACCCCTCGCCGAATCGGTGGTAATGGCGGGACGCCTATTCGCCGCGACCGCCCCGCAATCGCTTCAGGGCGAATGGCTCGACGGATTGCTGAGCGGCAGCAGGCGCCTCGCGCTGGGCCATGCCGAAGCGCGCGCGCGCGATGGCCTGAGTTGGGTGGAAACCACGGCGGTCGCCGAGGGCGACGGGTGGAAGCTGACGGGCGCCAAGCCCTACTGCGTCGCCGGAGGCGGGGCCGACGGTTATATCGTCTCGGCCCGGATTTCGGGCGAACCGGGCGATGCATCGGGAATCTCGCTGTTCCTCGTGCCCGCGGGAAGCCCCGGCGCCTCGACCCATGACTGGCACATGGCGGACGGCAGCGTCGCTTCGTCGCTGGAATTGAGCAGCGTCATCGTCTCTGCCGACCACAAGCTGAGCGACGACGGGCTTGCCGCCATCGCCGCCACCAGCGACCTAGCCGCCCTCGCCCGCAGCGCCGAAGCACTCGGGATCATGGAGCGAATCTTCGCGGAAACCATCGACTACCTGCGCACGCGCGACCAGTTCGGCGCCGCACTGGGCTCTTTCCAGGCGATCCAGCACCGCATGGTCGCCCAGTATGCCGCGATCGAACAGAGCCGCGCACTCCTCAACCTCGCACTCGTATCCTGGGGCAGTGACGAGTTCGCGAATGCCGTTCACGGCGCGCGGGCGTACATCGCCGACGCCTCGGTGACACTGGGGCACGAGATGATCCAGTTCCACGGCGGCATGGGCGTGACCGACGAACTAGCCATCGGCGGCGGGCACAAGCGCCTGCTGGTGCTGTCGCGCTGGCCGGAAGGGCCGCTGGCCGCGCTCGACCGCTATGCCGGGCTGCTGAACTGACCGTAACCACAACCTGACGAAAGGGGCGGCACCGGCAACGGCGTCGCCCCTTCTTTGTTCATGCCTTCATCCCACTGCGAGGCGGACGGGCTTTTCCATTTCCAGCCGGTTGCGGCCCTTCGCCCTGGCGACGAACAGCGCCATCTCGGCCCGTTCGAGCGTAGAATCGAGGCTGGTTCCGACGCGGGCGACGCTGGCGCTGGCAGTCATCGCGAAGCTGCCGTCGCCGATCGCCTGCTTGAGTTCGGCCAGCGTTGTCACCACGCGGCGGCAGATGCCTTCCGCCTCGGCCGCCGTGACGCGCGGCAGGATCACGGCGAAGCGCTCCGAACCGATCCGGGAAATGATGTCCTCGGTCCGCAGCAGTTCGCGCAGCAGATCGGCGAAGACGGTCAGGACCTCGTCACCCACGCTCTGGCCGTACTGCATGTTGATCGTGCGGAAGAAATCGATGCTGAACAGCGCAAGGCAACCCTCCATACGGGCATCGAGCATGTGTTCCAGCATCGAGATGAACGCGGTGCGGTTGGTGAGACCGGTCAGTGGATCGGTATAAGTCGCCGTGAACAGCCGTTCGCTGAGTGAGCGCAGTTCATCGACGTTGCGCATGACGCCAAGCACGCCGTACGGCGCGCCATCGTGACGCAGCAGTGCGCGAAGGCGAAGTTCGAACCAGCGCTTGCGATCGTCACGAGTCAGCGCGGGAAACTCTATCCAGTCCAAATCCTCGCCTGCCATCGCGCGGGCATGGGCCTTGGAAATCTGCTGCTTCGCCTCCGGCGCGACAAGGTCGAGGAGATGAGGGCCGACCAGCCCTCCCCCATCGATGCGCGCGGGATCGCGGTGCCCCAGTTCGGCGATGCCGGACGTCGCATGGACGATGAAGCCCTTGGGATCGGTCTTGAGGATCACGTCAGTCGAACTCTCGGCAAGCATCCCGTAGAGGACCGAGCTTTCCTGGAATGTGAAGTTCATGCCCATGCCGACTGCGTCCCGGTGCCTGCCTTGGCCTGTCCCTCAGCGGCCCGTGAGACCGCTTCGAATCCGACCATGGAGATTTGAGTAAAACACTACGCAGATAAAATTAACATCATTAACCATAGATATTTTATTAACCATCAATACAATTTAGTTTTGTTAACTAACTCAATTAATTCTGAGTATTTATTAAATCAACGTTTACCATCTAAAAAGGCAACAGGGAATACAAATTTCCCTGATAGCTAATTGGTTGCATCGATGCGCCAATATTGCACATGCCGCCGCGGATCGATTTTCCAGAAGAGACGATGGCCGCGTCAAAGCTCGATCATGATACGTACCTTGTCGGGCGTCGTTTCCACGGCCGCTGCGATCTGCTCCCGGCAACGGGAGATGAGATCGGTCAACCCGGGCACCGTTCGACTCGGTCGCAGTTCCGCCGCCTCGACGCCGAGCGCCTCGGCGATGGCGTCCAGCCGCTCCTCGATCGGACGGGCGCGGCCCTGCTCCCAAGCCCACACGGTTGGCTTGCTGACACCGAGGCGGTTGGCAAGTTCGCCTTGCGTCAGCCCCCGCAACTTGCGCAGGCGATGCAACCGCTCGCCAAGGCTTTCACCCCCGATCGCCCCCGGCCCTATCGGCGCCGGCGCGGCCCCGAGCCCAAGTTCGGTCTGCACGGCGCTGCGAAGCTGCGCCGCGCGCAAGGTGGCGCTGGGGATCGGCGAATCGAAGGCGCAGCCGTAGAGCTTGCCGCTCGCCCAGATGACACGCGCACGTGCGTGAGACGCCTCGGGCAGGTCGAGTTCGATGATCTCGCCGATCTCGAGGTCGAGCTTGCTTTCCAGCAGGACACCGGTTTCCGAGAAGTTGTGGAGCACGACCTGCGTGTGCTCGCCGGACTCCAGCGCCCCTTGCGTCTCCAGCAAGAGGCGGCGACGCTCCGCACGAGGGCGGCCGCTTGCTTCAGGCGCTTCAAAATGGGCCGCAATGGGCATCAGTCCACCTCCATGTGTGAGGCGAACGTCCACAAGTTAGGTTAAGATTCGGTTAGAGCCGGGACTAATGAAGCACCGAAGTCATGCGTAATTTTCTGTGAACTCCCTTGGAAACGCGGCAATCCGGCCAGCGTAAAGCTCCCCTTAGCCCCCTCAAAGCCATTATGGCTGGCATCCGGCGATCATCGCGCCCATTTGCGCCACACCATGACCGCGAATCCCTCCAAGATGCCCCGCGTGGGCAAGGTGTACCTTGTGGGTGCAGGCCCCGGCGATCCGGATCTGCTGACCCTACGTGCCGCACGCCTGCTGATGAGCGCATCGCTGGTGGTCCACGACGGTCTCGTCGATCCCGCGATCCTGGCGATGGCGCGGCCTACAGCAAAGCTGGTTTCGGTCGCCAAGGCCCGTTCGCGCCACACCATGAAGCAGGAGGATATCAACGCCCTGCTGGTGCGCGAGGCGCTGGCGGGGAACGACGTCGTGCGCCTCAAAGGCGGCGATCCCTTCGTGTTCGGACGCGGCGGCGAAGAGGCCGAGGCCTGCCACGCGTCGGGCGTCCCGGTCGAGGTCGTGCCCGGCATCTCCTCGGCGCTGGGCGCTTCGGCCGCTGCGCAGATCCCGCTCACTCACCGCGACCATGCCTCGATCGTCAGCTTCGTGGCGGGCCAGTGCAAGGGCCTATCCGAGCAGGACTGGTCCGGCCTTGCCGGCAAGGGCCGCACGCTGGTGATCTTCATGGGCATCGCCACGGCCGCGCAGATCTCCGAAAAGCTCATCGCCGATGGCCTCGCGCCCGACGTGCCCGTGGCAATTATCGAGAAGGCCACCCGCTCCGATATGCGTGTCCTGCGCTCTCCGCTGGCCGGTCTTGCGCATCTTGTCGAAAGTCAGAAGGTGCAAAGCCCCGCGCTTATCGTTATCGGCTCGGTCGCCGCCGACCATGACTCGGCGGACAACACCATTCGCGCCCTGGCGCTGGAGGCAATGCAGTGAAGATCCTGACGGGCAACGACCTGAAGAGCGGGGCCGTGGTCTGGTGGACCGGCCATGGCTGGTCGCTCGACGTGAACGACAGCGCCGATGTCGGCGACAACGGGGCTGCGATCATCGCACGGGAAGAAGGCGTGCAGAACGTTTTCGCGGCCTATGTCGTCGATGGCGAGAAGACCGATGAAGGCGTGCGCCCCGCGCACATCAAGGAGCGCATTCGCGCCTTTGGGCCGACCGTGCGCCTCGACCTGACGCTGAAGCCGTCCGACCCCGCCGCTTTGAACTGGGTGATCTGATGTACAAGTACGACGAATACGACCAGCAGATGGTCGATGTGCGGGTCGAGGAATTCCGCGACCAGGTGCGCCGCCGCGTCTCTGGGGAACTGACCGAGGACCAGTTCAAGCCGCTGCGCCTGCAGAACGGCCTGTACCTTCAGCTCCACGCCTACATGCTGCGCGTCGCGGTGCCCTACGGTACGCTGAGCGGCGCTCAGATGCACCTTCTGGGTGACATCGCGGACAAGTACGACCGCGGCTACGGCCACTTCACCACCCGCCAGAACATCCAGTACAACTGGATCAAGCTGGAAGAGACGCCCGACATCCTCGCCGAGCTGGCGAAGGTGGAAATGCACGCGATCCAGACCAGCGGCAACTGCATCCGCAACATCAGCTCGGACCAGTTCGCCGGTGCCGCCGCCGACGAGATCATCGATCCGCGTCCTTATGCGGAACTGCTGCGCCAGTGGTCCAGCTTCCACCCGGAATTCCTGGTACTGCCGCGCAAGTTCAAGATCTGCGTGATCGCCTCCGAGACCGACCGCGCGGCGATGCGCCTGCACGACATCGGCATCAAGATGGTGCGTAATGACGCCGGAGAGATCGGCGCGCAGTTCTATGCCGGTGGCGGCATGGGCCGCACCCCGATGATCGCGCCGCTGATCCGCGACTTCGTGCCGCTAGACCAGCTCATCACCTTCTCCGAAGCGTGCCTGCGCGTTTACAACCGCTACGGTCGCCGCGACAACAAGTACAAGGCGCGCATCAAGATCCTCGTCCACGAACTGGGCCGCGACGAATATGTCCGCCAGGTCGAGGAGGAGTTCGCGCACCTGCTGACCCAGCCGATCGAGCCGCCGCTCGCCGAACTGGAGCGGATCAAGGCACACTTCGTCGATCCCGCCTTCGAGACCGGCCTGTCCAACGATCTGGACCTCTCCGATCCCGACTTCCGCCTCTGGGTGGAGCGCAACACCACCGCGCACAAGGTTCCGGGCTACGTCATCGCGACGATCAGCCTCAAGCCTGTCGGCGGTATCCCCGGCGATGCCTCGGCCGACCAGATCCGCCTGATGGCGAAGCTGGGTACCGAGTATTCGTTCGATGAACTGCGCGTCACCCACGCCCAGAACATCGTGCTTCCGCACGTGAAGAAGGCCGACCTCTACACCGTCTGGCAGGCGCTCGACGAAGCGGGCCTCGCCACTGCCAACCTCGACACCGTGGGCGACATCATCGCCTGCCCCGGCCTCGACTACTGCAGCCTTGCCAACGCCCGTTCAATCCCGGTCGCGCAGAAGATTTCCGAGCGCTTCGGTTCGGCGCAGAAGCAGGCCGAGATCGGGGAGCTGAAGCTCAAGATTTCGGGCTGCATCAACGCCTGCGGCCACCATCACGCGGGCCACATCGGCATCCTCGGCGTCGACAAGAAGGGCCTGGAAAACTACCAGCTCCTGTTCGGCGGCAGCGAGGGCGCGGACACCTCGCTTGCCAAGATCATCGGCCCCGGCTTCACCGAGGACGGCGTGGTCGACGCGATCGAAAAGGCCACCGAAGTCTATCTCGCCAACAAGCAGGGCGAGGAGCGCTTCCTCGACACCTATCGCCGTATCGGCATGGACCCGTTCAAGGAGGCCATCTATGGTTGACGTCCAGTTCCGCTTCCGTGACGACGAGGCCGTCAACGACCCTGCCGTCACCGTGGATGCGTTCTCCGAACAGTCGAACGCCACCGCCGTGCGCATCGAGCCGGGCGAGGACGCCCGCGCGCTGCTGCCCTACCTCGACCGGATCGCGCTGGTGGAAGTCAACTTCCCGGCGTGGACCGACGGGCGCGGCTACTCCGCCGCCCGCATTCTGCGTGAAGCCGGTTATGCCGGCGAGCTGCGCGGCGTGGGCGATCTTGTGATCGACATGCTGCACCACATGCGCCGCTGCGGCTTCGATGCCTTCGCGCCCGACAAGGCGCTCAATACCACCGATGCGAAGAACGCCTTCGAGCGGTGGGACAACGTATACCAGGCCACCGCGATCGACGGCAGGCAGGCCATCTGGGCCAAGCGCCACCCGGCGTAAGCCCCGAAGGGCCAGAAGGGATATCCCTATGTTCCGTACCGAAGCTGAAAACGAAGACCGTATCAGGGACCGCATCGACACTTCCGCCCGGTTCACCGAGGCCGATGCGGTGCGTCTCAACCGCCTGTTCCGCGGCACCGACACGAGCGAGATGCTCGAGACGCTGCTGAAGGAGCGAATGGCGGGCGATGTGGGAATCGTTTCCAGCTTCGGCGCGGAAAGCGCGGTGCTGCTCCACCTCGTCGCGAGCGTGGACCCCAGCGTGCCGGTGCTGTTCCTCGAAACGGGCAAGCACTTCCCCGAGACGCTGGCCTATCGCGACACCCTGATCGCGCGCCTCGGCCTGACCAACCTGATCAACCTCGTCCCCGATGAGGCGGAAATCGCCAAGAAGGACGAGAACGGGTTGCGCTGGTCGTGGGACCCCGACGGCTGCTGCGAGATCCGCAAGGTCAAGCCGCTCGCCAAGGCGCTGGCGCATTACGACGCCTCGTTCACCGGCCGCAAGTCGTTCCAGAACTCGACCCGCTCGCACCTGCCGCGCTTCGAGATCGACACGACCGATGCGCAAGGGCGCCTGAAGATCAACCCGCTGATCGACTGGTCGGCCGAGCGTCTGGCCGCCTACATCGCCGAGCATGAACTGCCCGCGCACCCGCTGGTGGCCGAAGGCTATCCCTCGATCGGCTGCATGCCCTGCACCAGCAAGGTCGCGCCGGGCGAAGACCCGCGCTCGGGTCGCTGGAAGGGCTGGGACAAGACCGAATGCGGCATCCACGTCCCCGGCAGCGAGGACAAGAGCGGCCCGGCCAGCGAACTGCCGCCGGGCTTCGATCCGGTGTTCTGAGGCGGCCGGGGTTGGCGTCGAAGCCCACCCCGTCCGGCTAGTTCGCTTCGCTCCCAAGCCTCCCGGCCCTCCCGCACACGGGAGGGCTGACGCGCCTTCCTCCTCCCGCTTGCGGGAGGGGCAGCGAGACTTGGGCCGAAGGCCTTAGTCGCAGCGGGGTGGGTAACAACGCCCCACCAACCGTCTCACCGCTGCTTCTTGGTGATCGCCGCGTTGAAATCGGGATCCTTCTTCGCCACCCAGTCTACGAATTTGCGGATGTTCGGGTAAATCAACAGCGCCTCCACGTCCGTACCGAAGCGCTGGAGTTCGGAGTTCGTGAAGTTCGCGATGACCGTCTGCTGGCAGATCGGATGCATCGGCACGACGTCGCGCCCGCCGCGGCTCTTGGGCACCGGGTGATGCCACACGATGGTCTCGCCCGTGGGGCGGCCGCAAAGCCAGCACGGCACGGCCTCGGCCGGAGCTTCTTCCTCCTCCCGATGAAGGTCTTCGTAGGGTCCGTGCTTCGAATATTTCCGGGCCATGGGTCTGCCTGAATTGCCTGAAATCGCAAAGGCCACTACAGTGCCGGAGCAGTCCCGGCAAACGTCCGAATGCGGCCCCTGCAACCTGCGATGCAGCTTATTCACCGCAATGTTGCGGAATTTGCACCGCCAGGCGACTAGCCTCACCGCGCCTTTGTTTCTATGTTGCAACGCAACATGACTCAGCCCCCTTCCGCCTCCACCCGCGCGACCCACCCCGCGCTCGTCATCCTTGCGCTTGCGATGGGTGCATTCGCCATCGGCACCACCGAGTTCGCGGCGATGAGCCTCGTACCCTTTTTCGCCCGCGATCTCGGCCTGACCGAGCCACAGGCCGGTCACGCGATCAGTGCCTATGCGCTGGGCGTGGTGGTCGGCGCACCGGTCATCGCCGTGCTCGCCGCCAAGATCGAGCGCCGCCGCCTTCTGATCGGCCTGATGGCGCTGTTCGCCATCGGCAATGGCATCTCGGCCATGGCCAAGACGTATGACTTGCTGCTACTGTGCCGTTTCGTCAGCGGCCTGCCGCATGGCGCGTACTTTGGCATTGCCGCCCTCGTCGCCGCGTCGATGGTGCCCGCGAACAAGCGCGCGCAGTCGGTCGCCATGGTCATGTCGGGCCTGACGGTGGCGACCATCATCGGCGTGCCTGCAGCCAACTGGCTGGGGCAGGCGATCGGCTGGCGCAGCGGCTTCGCGGTCGTTTCCGGTCTCGCGATCCTGACGATGGCTCTGGTCGCGCTCTACGCCCCGCACCAGCCCGCCGACGAGAGCGCGAGCCCCTTGCGCGAACTCGGCGCGCTTCGCCGTCCGCAAGTGCTGCTGACCCTGCTCACCGGCGCGATCGGCTTCGGCGGACTGTTCTGCGTCTACACTTACGTCGCCTCGACCATGATCGAGGTCACGCACGTTTCGGAAAAGCTCGTCCCCGCCGTACTGGCGATCTTCGGCGTCGGCATGACAGTGGGCAACCTGTTCTGGGCCTGGGTCGCCGACCGGGCGCAGACCAAGGCTGCCATCTGCGCCCTGCTGTTCAGCGCTGTGTCGCTTGCACTGTTCTCGCTGATGGCGGGCAATATCTGGACCCTGTGCATCGTAGTGCTGCTGATCGGCTTCAGCGGCGGGCTCGGCACGATCCTGCAGACGCGCCTGATGGACGTGGCGGGCGATGCGCAGGCGCTAGCGGCCGCCGCGCACCACAGCGCTTTCAATACGGCTAACGCCATTGGCCCGTGGCTGGGCGGCATGGCCATCTCGGCCGGTCTTGGACTGACCTCGACCGGCTGGATCGGCGCCTGCCTGGCGCTGGGCGGTCTTGCGGTATTCCTGGTCACCATCTCGCTGCACAAGCGCGAAACGCTGGAGCCCTGCCCCGCTTAACGGTCAGCCCCCCTGAAACTCAGGCCTCCAGCTTGCGCTCAAGATGCATGTGGACGGCATCCGCCGTGGTATCGAGTTCGGACACGAAGTAGTTCTCGACCGGGATGTCGTCCTCGAACAGCGCGGCGCCGTTACCCAGCGTGCGCGACATCATCCGCAGCCAGATTTCATCTGCATGGCCGGAACGTAGAGCGGCATTGACCGCACCGGCCTCTCCAACAACGAGAACCGCGCTGTCGCCCGCTGCATCCTGCGCGGCGGCGAAAGCTTCGGCATAAGTGGGGACGAAATGAAACTCCCCGAGCAAGGGAATTGCCAAGGGCGCATCAGTCACAACGAAGACTGGGGTTTTTCCTGAATAGGCATCCGCGATCCATCCGGTATCCTCGGACAGTTCGAAGGACCGGCGGCTCATGACCACCGCGCCGCAGACTTTGTCCAGTCTGCCGGACAAGCCAGAACCATGCAGTTCGGAGGTGCAAAACACGCTCCGTCCGCGAGCATCAGCCCAGAAGCCATCAAGGCTCGAGGCGGCATCGACGATCAGTCTGCCCATATGTCCTACTCCCGCCTGCATTGTAATACAACGCGGTGTGGTCGCAACGAGACTAATCTCAGTCTTTGGTACAGGTTTCGCGGATTCCGGCGGATTGTTGCCCGTTTACGACAGCACGAGCCCCACCGCCGAAATGCGGCGGGGCATTACGTGTTTTCACAATAGTTTGCCGACCGAATCAGCCAATCATCATGAGGCTGGCGTTGCCTCCGGCAGCCGTGGTGTTGATGGAAGTGGATACTTCCTCCAGCAGCCACGCCCCGTTTGGTCCAGTGTCATGCCCGGTCCAGACGTGGACCGGCACGATCGGCCCCGGCAGTTTCGCCGCCGAGTCGCACGCCCCGCGCACCGCCTGAACGTCCCCTTCGACGAGGCACGCAGCGAAGAACTCGCCCGGATTGGCATGGAAGCGCGCGGCGATCTTCGCAGGCAGACCTTCAGGCAAGTCCATGCCTTCCACCGTCGCAGTGTTGCCTGTCGCCAGAACCGCCGCCATCTGGCCCAGCAGACCTTCGCGGGTGGCCGGTCGCAGGAGAATGCGGCCGCGCGGGTGGAGCGCATAGAGGTTACGCTCGCCGACCGGGCCGGGAAGCACGGCCTCGAAGCCCAGCGCCGAAGAGCGGCCGAGGTCACGCGCGCGACCGGCGGCAGAGGGCTCGCCATGCTTGTCCAGCCAGTCCGCAAAAACCGTCAGCAACATGGGCGCTTCTTCGGGTGGCGTCAGGACCTGCGGAGCCTGCCGGGTGAGCCTGCCTAGGTAGAGCGGCCCGCCCGCCTTCGGCCCGGTGCCGGAGAGACCGCACCCGCCGAAGGGCTGCACGCCGACGATGGCGCCGATGGTGTTGCGGTTGACGTAGAGGTTGCCCGCGCGGATCGCGCCGGTCACGCGCGCCATCGTCTCGTCGAGGCGCGTGTGGAGACCGAAGGTCAGGCCGTAGCCGGTCGCGTTGATGCTTTCGACCAGTTTGCCGAGATCATCGCGGCGGAAGCGCACGACGTGCAGGACCGGGCCGAAAACCTCGCACTCAAGCTGGTCGATCCCGGTGATCTCGATGATCGTAGGGGCTACGAAAGTGCCGTTTTCCGCGCCCTTCCCCAATGCAACCTGTTCGACGCGGCAGCCCTTGGCGCGCATCTTTTCCACGTGGCGTTCGATGTTGGCCTGGGCCTCGGCGGTGATGACCGGGCCGATGTCGATGGCGAGGCGGTCCGGGTTGCCCACCTTCAGTTCGGCCAACGCGCCCCGCAGCATCGCCAGTGTCCGGTCGGCAACGTCTTCCTGCAGACACAGCACCCGCAGTGCGGAGCAGCGCTGGCCCGCGCTGTCGAAGGCCGAGGCGATGACGTCGGCCACCACCTGCTCGGCCAGCGCGGAGCTGTCGACGATCATCGCATTCTGGCCGCCGGTCTCGGCAATCAGCGGAATTGGGCGGTTTTCCGGCGAAAGTCGGGTCGCCAACTGGCGCTGGATCAGGCGCGCGACTTCGGTGGAGCCGGTGAACATCACCGCCGCCGTCCCGGGTGCGGCGACCAGCGCGGCGCCGAGATCTCCGCCGCCCGGCATGAACTGCAGCGCGTCGGCGGGGACGCCCGCTTCGTGGAGGATGCGTACGGATTCCGCGGCGATCAGCGGGGTTTCCTCGGCCGGCTTGGCGAGGACCGGGTTGCCCGCGACCAGCGCCGCCGCGATCTGGCCGGTGAAAATGGCCAGCGGAAAGTTCCACGGCGAGATGCACACGGCGGCACCCAAAGGTGCCTTAACGGCACCTAAGGTATCCTTGGCCGCTTTGGCGTAGTACCGCAGGAAGTCGATCGCCTCGCGCACTTCGGCAATCGCATTGGGTGCGGATTTTCCCGCCTCGCGCATGGCCAGCCCCATGAGCACGGGCATGCGATCCTGCATCGCATCTGCCGCGCGTTCGAGCATGGCGGCGCGCTGATCGACCGGGACCATGCTCCAGTTCGAGGCGGCAGCGCGGGCGATCGCAGCGGCCGCCTCGCTGGGCGCGAGTTCGATCACGGTGCCGACCACGTCGCGATGGTCGGCCGGGTTGCGGACCGGACGGCCCTCTCCCTTCGCGCCTTCCGGTGCCGCGGTCCATTGCGCCGTTGCCGAAGCTGCCAGCGCCGTCGCCAGAGCTTCGAGGGCGATCTCATCGGTCAGGTCGATGCCGTCGGAGTTGCGGCGGTCCGGATAGAGGCCGCAAGGCGCGGCAATCAGATCATGGCGCGCACCGGGGCGAGGCATGGCGCGCACGACTTCGACCGGGTCCGCGACCATGGATTCCACCGGCACCGCAGGATCGGCGATGCGGTTGACGAACGAGGAGTTCGCGCCGTTCTCCAGCAGGCGCCGCACGAGGTAGGCGAGCAGCGTCTCATGCGTGCCGACCGGCGCGTAGATGCGGCAGGGGCGGTTCAGCTTGTCGGCCCCGACGACCTGCGAATAGAGCGGCTCGCCCATGCCGTGGAGGCACTGGAATTCGTACTGGCCGACAGCGAAGTCCGGGCCTGCGAGCCGATAGATCGTCGCCAGCGACTGCGCGTTGTGCGTTGCAAACTGCGGAAACACCGCGTCGGGCGCGGCGAGCAGCTTGCGGGCACAGGCGACGTAGGACACGTCGGTATGGACCTTGCGGGTATAGACCGGGAAGTCGGCAAGGCCGTCCACTTGCGCGCGCTTGATCTCGGCGTCCCAGTAGGCGCCCTTGACCAGCCGCACCATGATCCGGCGACCGGCGCGGCGGGCAAGATCGACGATCCAGTCGATCACGAAGGGGCAGCGCTTGCCATAAGCCTGAATCACGAAGCCCAGGCCGTCCCAGCCCGCCAGCTCCGGATCGAGCGCAAGGCTTTCCAGCAGGTCGAGCGAGAGTTCGAGGCGGTCGGCTTCCTCGGCATCGATGTTGAAGCCGATGTCGTAGCTCTTGGCCATCAGCGCCAGCGCCTTCACGTCGGGCAGCAGTTCGCCCATCACGCGTGCCGCCTGCGCGCGGGCATAGCGCGGATGCAGCGCCGAGAGCTTGATCGAGATGCCGGGGCCCTCGTAGATGCCCTTGCCCGCAGACGCCTTGCCGATGGCATGGATCGCGTTCTCGTAGTCGGCATAGTAGCGACGTGCATCGGCGGCGGTCGTGGCCGCCTCGCCCAGCATGTCGTAGCTGTAGCGGAAGCCCTTCGCTTCCAGTTCCCTCGCGCGCTTGACCGCTTCGTCGATCGTTTCGCCGGTGACGAACTGCTCGCCCATCATGCGCATGGCAAGGTCCACGCCGCGCCGGATCACCGGCTCGCCCGCGCGCGCGACGAGGCGGGTCAGCGCCGCGCCGAGGCCCTTGTCGTCCACCGAGCCGACCAGCTTGCCGGTCACCACCAGTCCCCATGTGGCCGCGTTGACGAACAGCGACTTGCCGCCGCCGAGGTGCCCGCTCCAGTCGCCGTCGGCGATCTTGTCGCGGATGAGCGCGTCGCGGGTGGCGTGGTCGGGAATGCGCAGCAGCGCTTCGGCAAGGCACATCAGCGCCACGCCCTCCTGGCTGGAGAGCGCATATTCCTGCACCAGTCCCTCGACCCCGGTGCCCTTGTGATTGGCACGCAGCGTGGTGACGAGCGCGGTGGCCGTCTCGCGCACCTTGGCCTTCAGGTCCGCATCCAGCGTCGCGGCGCCCAGCAGCGGGGCAAGGCACTCGGCCTCATCCCGGCGGCGCGCATCGGCGATGGCGCGGCGCAGCGGGGTCATCGGGCGAACAGCAGGAGCGAACTGGCCAAAAGGCGAGAGGGCGGGCGTGGTCATGCAAGCGATGCTAGCCGATTCGCGCTTGTCGTTCTGCCTTTTCAACGGCACGGAAATATCCGGTTTGACTTTTTTGACTCCCCATTGAAGGCATATCGCATGGCAAAGAGCTCTCAACCGGTCGAACTGGACGAACTGGACCGCAAGATCATCGCGGTCCTGCGCTCCGATGGCCGGATCACCGTGACCGACCTTGCCAAGGCGGTCGGCATGTCGAAAACTCCGTGCCAGGTACGCTTGCGGCGGCTGACGGAAAGCGGCGTGATCCGGGGGTTTCGCGCGGTGGTCGATCCCGCCAGCCTCGGGCTCGATCACGTCGCCTTCGCCGAAGTGAAGCTGTCCGACACCCGCGAAAGCGCGCTGACCGAGTTCAACCGCGCCGTGCGACGCATTCCCGAAGTGGAGGAATGCCACATGATCGCCAGCAGCTTCGACTACCTGCTCAAGGTGCGCACGGCCGACATCCGCCGCTACCGGGTGGTGCTGGGGGAAAAGATCTCCAGCCTGCCGCACGTCGCCAGCACGTCCACGTTCGTGGCGATGGAGACGGTGAAGGATGCCAGCAGCTGATCGTTATGGCGGTGTGAACGCCGGATGGAACGCCTTGGCGATGACCTGCAACGCCGCCCTGTCGCGCGCCCGGCCGCCGGGCTAGCACCTTGCGCAAACAGACCCCGCCGAGGAGAGAGCATGACCACCGGAACCGTCGTCATCACCGGAGCCGCAGGCGGCATGGGCCGTCCCGCGGCGCAGCGCTTCGCCGCGCAGGGCCGCCCGCTCCTGCTGTGCGACCTCGACCCTGTGAGGCTGGAGGCGCTGGCCGAGGAACTGCGCCCCGCCGCCGGGAAAGTGGACATTCTCGCCGCCGACATCGCCGCCGGGGACTTTCCCGCGCGGATCGTCGCCGCGCTGGGCGGCGCCCCGATCTCGGCGCTGGTCCACACTGCCGGGCTCTCGCCGACAATGAGCGACGGGCCGCGCATCTTCGCGGTCAACTACGACGCCACCGAGCGACTGGTTGCGGGGCTGCTGCCGCACTTCGAGGTGGGGGGCTGCGCGGTGCTGATCTCCTCGGTCTCCGCTTACATGCTGGGCGACCCGGCGCTGTTGGACGCGATCCGCGCGTTCGTGACCACCGGCGAGCGCAGCGGCATCGCCGGTTACATGGACCATCCGGGCATGGCCTATGCGATCTCCAAGCGCGCCGTGATCGGCATCGTCGAGCGCGACGCCCCCGCCTTCGGCGCGAAGGGCCTGCGCATCGCCTCGATCGCACCGGGCTTCATCGCCACACCCATGGGCAATGCCGAGGCGGAGGCGAACGAACAGCTCCGCGCCATGATCGGCATGGTCCCGCAGCAGCGCATGGGTCAGGGCGACGAAATCGCCTCTGTCGCGGAATTCCTGTGCTCGCCCGCCGCGTCCTACGTCAGCGGCGTGGACATTCGCGTGGATGGGGGGATCATCGGCCTGCTCAATACCAGGGGCAACGCGCAGTGACGGGAGGCTGGGAGCGACATTGCCACGACCGTCGCGTACCTCAAGGACCGGCAGGACGTGGAAGCCGAAGGAAGAGGGGTTGCGGTGGTAGAGCCCACCCCCAGCCCCTCCCGCGAGCGGGAGGGGAGCGAGACTTGGCAGCTTGCTGCCTAGTCGCAACGGGGTGGGCCTAGCCCTTCACCCGAAATCCGTCTCCCGCTCCACGACCGTGGCGATGCGGAAGGAGGCGCGGTCGAACAGGTTCTTCTCGTCCTCGACGATGTCGTCCGGCATCAGGCTGGTGGTGATGTAGGCCAGCGTCGCGCGGTAGATGGCCTCATCCGCGAACCACAGTTCGGTGATCACGTCCGGGCCATCGATGAACGCGCCGGTTTCCGGATGCGGCTGCGGATCGACGTAACGGCGGATATAGCGTGTCACCCCGCGAGAATATTTCGCGGCCAGCGGCGCATGGCGCGTCTCGTAATAGTCGCGGAATGCCTCGACCGAAATGTCCGGCCGACGCTTCATGAACAGCAGGATCTTGTGCATCCGGGTCCGATAGCACGGCCCTTGACCCGGCGCGCGCCGCCCCCGCGATCACTCCTTGTCGAGGTACTTCACTTCGAGGAACCGTCCGCGCGTGGCCAGCGCATCGACGTCATTGCGGGACAAATCCTCGCTCATCGCCTCGATCTGGTCGGCGATCACGCACAGGCCGTCGACCAGCTGCTCAGACGGAGAGGTGCCGCCAGAGCCGGTCTTCCCACGTAGCTGCGCGGGGATGCGGGTGTAGCTGTTGACCATCTCAGGCAAGTGCTCGGTCAGCAGCTTGCGAACCTCGCGCGCCGCGGGACCGCGTTCGTCGAGCATCGCCAGCTGCGGGGCCAGCTGTTCGAGGCGCACGCCGATCATGTCCACCGCATCGACGGCGGCGGTCGGCAGCGCCTTGCGCTTGCCTTCCAGCCATAGCTCGGTGGAACCCGCCAGTTCCGGCAGGCTGGCGGCGTTCAAATCCTCGACATGCGTGCGCGGGGTGGCCGGGAAGATCGACAGCACCACGAAGACCGCCACTCCCAGCAGGAACGTCAGCAGCCCGGCGGTGAACGACACCCCGCCCAGCACCAGGGCCGCGACCAGCCCGGCGATGTAGATGCCCGCCATCGCCAGGAATGCCCGGCGCAACCGGCGCATGCGAAAGCGCCACTGCTCCTTGCGCGCGTTGTAGATGCGCGCGGCCCGCTGGCGCCGCGCGGCGCGCACGATGTCCTGCGATACGCGCTGCGAGGTCTTGGCTGGAAGCTGAGCCATCGTCGGTTAGTCCAGAGCCTCCAGCAAAGTCTTCGCGGCGGCATCGTCGCCCGCCGCCAGACCTTCGGACTGCCCTTGCGCGCGGGCGATGTAGGCCTTGGACTTGCTGATCTCGCCCTCCAGCGAGGTCACCGTCTGCTTCATCGAATCGAGCGCCTTCAGCTTGAAAGTGTCGATCGAATCCATCGTGTCGTAGATGTTCTGGAAGGCGCGGCTGAGCGTCTCCAAGGGAATCGTCGAGTTCGCCGCCTGCTCGTGGATGCGCGCGGTGTTGTCCTTGAGCATCTGGCCGGTGCCGTCGATGATGTTCGCGGTCGTCGTGTTGAGCGCGGTGATCTGGTCGAGCACCAGCTTCTGGTTCGCCATCGCCTGCGCCACCGTCACCGCCGTGCGCAGCGCGCCGACCGTGGTGGTCGAAGCGCGGTCCACGCCCTTCACCAGTTCGACGTTGTTCTTCTTCACCAGATCCAGCGCCAGATAGCCCTGCACCGAGACGGCCATCTGCGTCATCAGGTCCTGCGTACGCTGGCGCACGTAGAACAGAGCCGATTCGCGCACCGCCTTCGCCTTGGCCGGGTCGGTGTGGTCGAGGTCGTTGGCCTTGTCCTCCAGCGCTTGGTCCAGCGTGCGCGCCATGTAGATCATCTGTTCGAGCTTGCCCATGGCGGCCCACAGGTTCTGGCGCTCGACGTCGATGGCGGCGTTGTCCATCAGCAGTTCGTCCTTGCCGCCCTGCAGGCGGGCGAGGATCGCGCTGATATGACCCTGCGCGCTCTGGTAGCCGTCGAAGTAGTTCTTCAGCTTGTTGCCGAAGGGGATCACCCCGAAGATCTTGCGCGGCTCCAGCAGCTTGCCCTTGCGGCTGGGGTCGAGGTCCTCGACCGTGCGGCGCAGTTCGGCAAGATCGGCACCCACGCCCGCATCCTTGTCCATCGCCCGCACCGGGCGATCGAGGAAGCGGTTGGAATGGCTGGAGGCGTCGGAAATTTCCTTGCGCCCCATGTTGGTGATCTGGTCCACCTTGCGCCCGAAATCGGGCGAGGCGGCGTCCTGCGAGACGAGGTCGTCGACGAACTCGTCCACGCGCACCTGCAGCTTGGACTTCGCCTCGTCCCCGATGGCCACGAGACCCGCCGCACGCTCAGGCGCGACGGTCGGCACCGGATCGGGGGGAGTGAGCTTGAGTTCGCCAGCAGTTTCAGTGGCCGTAGCCATGTGTAGTCCTCGTGAAAAACCCGGTTGTCCGCGAACCTATGTGCGCTCAGGCCTGTCTGCAAGGATAACCGGGGTTCAGCCTTCGACGAACCGCTTACCGGGATCGACCATGAGCATGGAATCCTCGCGCGCCACCACCGCGAGCCGCAGCCCCGCCGCCTGCGCCCGGCGTACCGCGAGGTCGGTAGGCGCCGAGATCGTCACCAGCAGCGGACACCCGGCCCGCACGGTCTTCTCGACCAGTTCGTAGGAACAGCGCGAGGTCATGACGATGAATCCGTGCGCCGGATCGATCGCGGCACGGGCGAGCGCGCCCACCAGTTTGTCCAGCGCATTGTGCCGCCCGACATCCTCGCGCAGCGCCAGCACTTCGCCCGCCTCGCTGCAAAACGCCGCGGCGTGCGTGGCGCGGGTCCGCTTGCCCAGCACCTGACCCTCGCGCATGGCGTCGAGACCGCGCCGGATCGCCTGCGGGCTCGCTTCGGAAGTCCGGGCCAGCGGCAGCAGCGGGCGCATTGCGGCTTCCACCCCCTCGATCCCGCATATACCGCAGGAACTGTCGCCCACCCGCCGCCGCGCGCGTTCGAGGATGGGCCCAAGCCGCTCGGGCGGCAGGTTCACCCGCGCGACATAACCGCTGCCCCATTCGGCCTCGTCGGTCGCATGAACGGCGACTTCCCCGACCTCGCCAGCCAGCGCCAGCCCCTCGGCCATCAGGAAGCCGGTGACGAAATCCTCCAGCGCCAGCGGGGTCGCCATCATCACCGCATAGGCAATACCGTTGGTTTCGATCGCCACGGGCGCCTCGACGGGAATGGATAAGTCGAAGGCGTCACCCGGCGCGTTGCCATAAGTGCTGCGGCGCACGGCGCTGGAGGTGGAGCCAGGAGTGTGCATGAGGAGGCATTCCCTTCGTCATCCCGGACTTGATCCGGGACCGCTGGCCGTGAACGACCCACGTGGCGGCGAGGCGCATCACACAATGTCGCTTCTAAAGACCGCCGCCGGTCCCGGATCAAGTCCGGGACGACGAAAACTCGCCCTTTCCCCTTAGGGAAAGCGTATGAATACGATTGCATAGAATGCGTGCAGTCAGCGCCGATTACTCCCGGTTTTCGTATCCAATCGAGCCCATCATATCGCCGCTCCGTTACGCCCCGGCGATGCCTGCGCCACGCAGTTGCCCACAGGCTGGGGCGAATTGGCTTGCGACCATCACGCGGATTCCTCTAATGGGCGCGCCTCGTACGGCTCCGGCGCGTTTCCCGGGTCGCCGCCGTACGCGCACGAGACGCGCCGAAACACAGGGGGGAAGAAGGCCAGTCTCGAAGGCCCTTTTTCCGCAGGATTGGTACGAAATCGAATGAGTTGGCTCGACAAAGTCCGAAATTCCATATCGAGCCTCGCCAAGCGCGATACGCCCGACGAACTCTGGATGAAGTGCGCCAGCTGCGGCGAGATGCTCTTCATCAAGGAATTTGAGGCCAATCTTTCGGTCTGCCCGAAGTGCGAGCACCATGGCCGCATCGGCGCCAAGGCCCGCTTCGACCTGCTGCTGGACACCGGCTATACCGTCCTGCCGACCCCCAAGGTTCCCGAGAACCCTCTGAATTTCCGCGATACCAAGAAGTATCCCGACCGCCTCAAGGCCGCCCGCGCCGCCAACCCCTACCCCGATGCGCTGACCAACGCCTTCGGTGCCGTCAACGGCGCCAAGGCCGTGCTGGGCGTGCAGGACTTCAAATTCATGGGCGGCTCGATGGGCATGGCCGTGGGCGAAGCCTTCGTCGCCGGTGCCGAGAAGGCGATCGCCGAAAACTGCGCCTACGTCATCGTCACCGCAGCGGGCGGCGCGCGCATGCAAGAGGGCATCCTGTCCCTCATGCAGATGCCCAAGACCACCGTGGCCACCCGCCGCCTTGCCGCCGCGGGCCTGCCCTATATCGTCGTCCTGACCGATCCGACCACCGGCGGCGTCACCGCCAGCTACGCCATGCTCGGCGATGTGCAGATCGCCGAACCCGGCGCGCTCATCGGCTTTGCCGGCCAGCGCGTGATCCAGGACACGATCCGAGAAAAACTCCCCGACGGCTTCCAGCGCGCCGAGTACCTCCATGCCCACGGCATGGTCGACATGGTGGTCCACCGCAAGGACCTGAAAGACACACTGGCAACGCTGCTCGGTTATCTTGCACGAAAGGAAGTCGCGTGAATATCGATAGCGCCCTGGTACGCGAGCTCGCAGAGCTGCTGGCCGACACCGGCCTGACCGAGATCGAGGTCGAGGACGGCGATCGCAAGATCCGCGTCTCGCGCCAGATGGTCCAGCAGATGGCCGCCAGCCTGCCGCCGATGGGCTATGCTCCGGCGCCTGCCGCTGCCGCCGCGCCGGTTGCCGCCGCCGCAGAGGCCGCGCCCGTCGCTGCCGCCGCGCCGGTCGATGCCGTGAAGTCGCCGATGGTCGGCACCGTCTACCTCGCCGCAGAGCCGGGCGCGCCCGACTTCATCTCGGTCGGCAAGACCGTGAAGCAGGGCGACGTGCTCCTCATCGTCGAGGCCATGAAGGTCATGAACCAGATCGTCGCGCCCAAGGCGGGCACCGTCACCGCGATCCTCGTCGACAACCAGCAGCCGGTCGAATACGACCAGCCGCTCGTCGTGATCGGCTGAGAGCGGGACTGACATGGCCATCAAGCGCCTCCTGATTGCCAACCGCGGCGAAATCGCGCTGCGCATCCACCGTGCCGCGCACGAGATGGGCATCGAGACCGTCGCGGTCCACTCCACCGCCGACGCCGACGCGATGCACGTGCGCCTGGCAGACCACGCGGTCTGCATCGGTCCGCCCGCCGCCAAGGACAGCTACCTCAACGTCGCGGCCATCATCTCGGCCGCCGAGATCACGCAGGCCGACGCGGTGCATCCCGGCTACGGCTTCCTCTCCGAGAACGCCCGCTTCGCCGAGATCGTCGAGGCGCACGGCCTGAAGTGGGTCGGCCCCAAGCCCGAGCACATACGCACGATGGGCGACAAGGTCGAGGCCAAGCGCACCGCCGGTGCCCTCGGCCTGCCGCTGGTCCCCGGTTCGGACGGCGCGATCGAGGACTTCGACGAGGCACGCGCGCTGGCCGAGACGATCGGCTACCCGGTCATCATCAAGGCCGCTTCGGGCGGCGGTGGTCGCGGCATGAAGGTCGTGAACTCGGCCGACGAGCTTGAGAGCCAGATGGGCCAGGCCCGTTCGGAGGCCAAGGCGGCCTTCGGCGACGCCACGGTCTACATGGAAAAGTACCTCGGCAACCCCCGCCATATCGAATTCCAGGTGTTCGGCGACGGCAACGGCGAAGCGGTGCACCTCGGCGAGCGCGACTGCTCGCTGCAGCGCCGCCACCAGAAGGTGCTCGAAGAGGCCCCCTCGCCCGTCATCACGCCGGAAGAGCGCGACCGCATGGGCGGCATCGTCTCGAAGGCGATGGCCGACATGGCCTATCGCGGCGCGGGCACGATCGAGTTCCTCTGGGAAAACGGCGAGTTCTACTTCATCGAGATGAACACCCGCCTGCAGGTGGAGCATCCGGTGACCGAGGCCATCACCGGCGTCGATCTGGTGCGCGAACAGATCCGCATCGCCGACGGCCAGCCGCTGTCGTTCAAGCAACACGAGATCGAGTTCAAGGGCCACGCCATCGAGTGCCGCATCAACGCGGAAGACCCGTGGAACTTCACACCCTCGCCGGGTCAGGTCACGGGCTACCACGCGGCAGGCGGCATGAACGTGCGCGTCGATTCCGGGCTCTACGCCGGCTATCGCATCCCGCCGTACTACGATTCGATGATCGGCAAGCTGATCGTCTCCGGCCGCAGCCGCAACGGCGCGATCATGCGCCTGAAGCGTGCGCTGGGCGAGATGGTGATCGACGGTGTGAAGACCTCGATTCCCTTGCATCAGGCACTGCTGGAGGACCCCGAGTTCAACTCAGGCGACTACACGATCAAGTGGCTGGAAGACTGGCTGGCGAAACGCGCCGCCGACTGAACCCTTCGCTCGTCATTGCGAGCGAAGCGAAGCAATCCAGGGCAGCTTAGGCGGCTCTGGATTGCCGCGGGGCTATCGCCCCTCGCAATGACGAATGTAGGGTAATGGCCGGCTTCAAGACCAAGCCGAGCGTATTTGAGAGACTGACATGATTTCGTTCCTCGATTTTGAAAAGCCGATCGCCGAGCTGGAAGCGCGCATCGCCGAACTGCGCGCCACCGCCGACGGCAGCGACCTCGACATCGAGAGCGAGATCGACAAGCTCGCCAAGAAAAGCTCCGGCATGCTGGAGGCGACTTACGCCAAGCTGACCCCCTGGCAGAAGACGCAAGTGGCGCGCCATCCGCAGCGCCCGCACTTCGTCGATTACCTGCGCCTGATCTTCACCGATTTCGTCGCGCTGGGCGGTGACCGCCTCTACGGTGAAGACGCCGCGATCATCGGCGGCCTCGCCACGCTGGACGGCCGCAAGGTCATGGTCATCGGCCACGAAAAGGGCCACGACACGACCACCCGCATCAAGCACAACTTCGGCATGGCCAAGCCCGAAGGCTACCGCAAGGCGATCCGCCTGATGGAGATGGCCAGCAAGTTCGGCCTGCCGGTCGTCACGCTGGTCGATACCGCAGGCGCCTTCCCCGGCGTCGAGGCCGAGGAACGCGGCCAGGCCGAAGCCATCGCCCGCTCGACCGAGGCTTGCCTTGCCCTCGGCGTGCCGATGGTGGCGGTGATCGTAGGCGAAGGCGGCTCGGGCGGCGCGGTGGCGATCGCCGCCGCCAACACCGTGCTGATGCTGGAGCACTCGGTCTACTCGGTGATCTCGCCCGAGGGTGCGTCCTCGATCCTGTGGCGCACGCCCGACAAGGCTGCGGATGCGGCGACCGCGATGAAGGTGACGGCGCAGGACCTGCTGGGCCTCAAGGTCATCGACGGCATCGTCCCCGAACCCACCGGCGGCGCTCACCGCGACCCCGCCGCGACGGCACGCGCGCTGGCCGATGCGGTCGGCCGCGAACTCGATGCGCTGAGCCGCCGTTCGAGCGCTGAGCTAGTCCGCCAGCGCGAAGACCGCTTCCTGGCGATCGGTTCGCTCTGATCATCCGTTGTCCCGGACTTGATCCGGGACCGCTGGCCGTGAACGGCACGGCTGTTGGCTTGGGCTGCGGGGGCTTCGACAAGCTCAGGGTGAGCGGAGGTAGCGCAGTATCTCAATCCCGCTCAGGCTGAGCTTGTCGAAGCCCCCCGCGTGTCCCCGAACGCCCCCGCTCCAATTTCTCGCACGCCATGTCCGATTAATGCTGTTGGACCGCAACACCCCCAACCGATAACCCGTCCGCCCAACAGGACCCGTTTCGGCGGGACAGGGCGTGCCGGAAACCCGCGAAAACGCGGGCCCGGCCATGGGGTCGGAAACATCGATGAGCCTTCTCGGGCGACACAACCTCGGCAGGACGACGCTCGCGCTCAGCGCACTCGTCACCGCCGCCACCGTCTACGCCGCAACTCAGGACGCCGCGCCAGACCAGACACCCGGCTTCGCCGCGATGACCCCGCAGCAGGCCGCGAACTTCGTCGAGCCGATGCTGGGCGAATACTGCTCACGCTGCCACAACGACATCGACAACATCGCCGACCTCTCGGTGGAAGACCTGCGCGCCGACGACATCCGCACCGGCAAACACGCCGACGAATGGGAGAAAATCCTGCGCCGCGTCGCCGCCGGAGAAATGCCGCCCCACGGCAAGACGCAGCCCTCGGCGCAGATGCGCGCCGCCTTCGTGAACTGGCTCGACACCTCTCGCGCGGGCTACCTCGCCGCCAATCCCGATCCCGGCCGCCCGGCGCTGCGCCGCCTCAACCGCATGGAATACGCCAATGCGGTGCGCGACCTGCTTGCGCTCGACGTCGATTTCAGCCGCGAACTGCCTGCCGACAACTCCGGCTTCGGCTTCGACAACATCGCCGATGTGCTCTCCGTCTCGCCCACGCTGATGGAACGCTACGTCGCGGTGGCAGGCAAGGTCGGCCGCATGGCCACCGGCCTCACCTCAAGACGCGAGGTGGTGACGACATGGCAGGTGCCCAAGGACGGGTCGGTCCAGAACTCGGGCGTGCCGGCGTATAACGAGCGCGCGGGCGCGATGCTGCCGCTGGCCTCGCGCGGCGGCTATGCCCAGCGCTACTATGCCCGTTACGACGGCCAGTACGACGTTTCGGCCTGGCTCAACGCCAACACCAACAACGAAACCGACCGTCTGGCCGAGGACAAAGTCACCGCCCGCGTGCCGATGCAGGCGGGCTCGCACCTCGTGGCGCTGTCGTTCCGCCGCACCATCGCCCCGTCCGAGGCGGTGCAGGTGCTGCGCAACGATACGGACAAGGTGCCGCTGCCCCTCGACAAGCCGAAGATGCTCCCCCTCGACGTGTGGGTGGACGGCAAGCTGGCCAAGACGCTGAGCGTACCCAGCTACCGCATGCACCAGCGCTATTCGCAGCAGAACTTCCCGCGCGACGTGCTGCAGGTCGATGTGGCGGGGCCGTTCGATGCCGCAGACGTGCCCGACACCGCAAGCCGCCGCGCCGTGTTCCTCTGCCGCCCGAAGAAGGCCAGCGAGGAAGATGCCTGCGCGACGAAGATCATCACCACCCTCGCCCGCCGCGCCTGGCGCCGCCCGGTCGCCGGCTTCGACGTCGCTCCTCTGCTGCGCATCTACGCCGAGGAGCGCAAGGCATCGGACTTCGAGCACGGCATCGAGGCGGCGCTGGAAGCCGTGCTGGTCTCGCCTGAATTCCTCTTCGTGGTGGAGCGCGATCCGCAAGGCGCGATGCCCGGGAGCGTCAACCGCGTCTCCGACCTCGAACTGGCGACGCGCCTGTCGCTGTTCCTGTGGAGTTCGATCCCCGATGATCGGCTTCTGACCATCGCCGAGCAGGGTAAGCTCAGCCAGCCCGCCGTACTGAACGCCGAGATCGCCCGCATGCTCGCCGATCCGCGCGCGAAGGCGCTGACGACGAACTTCGCCGGGCAATGGCTCTACTTGCGCAACCTCGACCAGCAGCGCCCCGACACCGAGGTGTTCCCGAAGTTCGACGTACGCCTCAAGTCAGCCATGGCGACCGAGACGGAGATGTTCTTCGCCGACGTGCTGCGAAGCGACCGCCCGGTGCTGGACTTCATCAGCGCCGACTACACCTTCCTCAACCAACGCCTTGCCGAGCACTATGGTATCCCCGGCGTCTCCGGCCCCGCGTTCCGCCGCGTGGCGCTGCGTCCCGAATGGCATCGTGGCGGGTTGCTGGGGCAGGCCAGCGTGCTGACCGTTACCTCCTACGGAAACCACACCAGCGTGGTGAAACGCGGCAAGTGGATCCTGGAGAACATGCTCGCCGCCGCGCCGCCCCCGCCGCCCCCGGACGTGCCCGCGCTCAAGACCAGCCACGACGGCCGCCTGCTCACCGCGCGCCAGCAACTCGAACTGCACCGCGCCAACCCGACTTGCGCCGCCTGCCACGTGAAGATGGATCCGATGGGCTTCTCCCTCGAGAATTTCGATGCGGTCGGCCAGTGGCGGACGGTGGATGCGGGCCAGCCGATCGACACGATCGCGACGATGCCCGACGGGTTCAAATTCGACGGTCTCACCGGGCTCCAGCAGGTTCTCATGGACCGCAAGGACGAGTTCACCCGCGCCTTCACCGAACGGCTGATGACCTATGCGGTGGCGCGCGGGCTTTCGGCCAACGACATGCCCACGGTGCGCGCGATCGCCTCTGCGGCGGCGGCGGACCAGTACCGCATCCAGACCATCGTGCGCGGGATCGCGCAAAGCCCCGCCTTCGCCCTGCGCCGCGTGCCGCAGCCGTTCAAGGCGGCCTATGGCCAGACCCCGCGCCTGCCCCTTCGACAAGCTCAGGGTGAGCGGGGTTGGGGTTATGTCTCTGGCAAAAGCGCTCTCAATTCCGCTCAGGCTGAGCTTGTCGAAGCCCCGTCGGCAAGGCCCGCCGCCCTGTCTCTGATCGCCATTCCCCGGAAGGCCCTGAAATGAGAGTGATCCGCCCCGCCCTCTCGCGCCGCACCGTGCTGCGCGGTGCCGGTGCCGCCATGGCGCTGCCCTTCCTCGAAGCCATGATGCCGAGCGCCAAGGCCGCCGACTTGTCCTCGCGGCCCAAGCGGCTTCAGGTATTCTACTCACCCAACGGCATGACGATGCCGGACTTCCTGCCCACCGCGACAGGGGCCGATTACGTCCTGCCCTCCTCACTCCAGCCCCTCGCGCCTCACCGCGAGCAGATCGCCGTCATCAGCGGCCTCGGCCATCCGCAGGCCGCTGCCATGGGCGACCGACCGGCAGGCCACGGACGCTCGTGCCCCGCTTTCCTCACCGGGGCGCACGCCAAGCAGACCGAAGGGCCGGACATCCGCGCGGGCGTGTCGATGGACCAGGTCTTCGCGCAGCATCTGGGCGATGCCACCCCGCTCGCCTCGCTGGAGCTGGGGATCGACACCGCCAGCCTGCTCGGATCGTGCGACATCAACTATTCGTGCGCCTATACCAACGGCATCTCGTGGCTCACCCCCACGGTGCCGCTGCCGGTCGAGGCGAACCCGCGCGCCGTGTTCGAGCGGCTGTTCGGCGATGGCGACACCGATGAAGCGGGCCGCCTCGCCCAGTTGCGGCGCCAGTCCTCGATCCTCGACTTCGTGATGGACGACACCCGCCGCCTCTCGGGCCAGCTGGGCATGGAGGACAAGCGCAAGCTCGACGAATACCTCGACGCCACCCGCGCCATCGAGAAGCGCATCCAGCGCAGCGCCGCTTCGCCCGCCACCACGCAGGCCGCCAACCTGCAGCAACCCGCAGGCATTCCCGACGACTTCGCCGAGCACGTCAAGCTGATGATCGACCTGCAGGTGCTCGCCATGCAGGCCGACGTAACCCGCGTCGGCACGTTCATGATCGGGCGCGAACTGTCGAACCGCACCTATCCGGAGATCGGGGTGCCGGATTCGCACCACATGCTCAGCCACCACGGCAACAACCCGGACAAGATGGCGCAGTTGGCGAAGATCAACCGCTATCACATGGAATTCTTCGCCTATTACCTCCAGAAGATGAAGGACACGCGCGATGGCGAGGCCTCGCTGCTGGACCGCACGCTGGTGATCCGGGGCTCGGCCTTCGGCGATTCCAACGAGCACGACTACATGGACCTGCCGGTGATCGTCGCGGGCGGGCTGGTGAAGGGCGGGCGCCACAGCCGGGTCGAGAAGGGCACCACCATGTCCAACCTGATGCTGGCGGGCCTGCAGACGCTGGGCGTGCCCGCCGCGAAGTTCGGCGACAGTACGGCGCCCTTGCGGGAACTGACCGATGCGTGAGCCTCCTCGTCGTCCCGAACTTGCTCCGGGACCGCCGGCCGTGAACGGCCCACGCCCCGGCAAGGCGCATCACGCGACGCCGCGCCTAAAGATCGCCACCGGTCCCGGAGCAAGTCCGGGACGGCGAGCATTGACCGCCCTGGCTTGCCTTATCGCCACGCCCGCGCAGGCCGATACCTTGGCCGATGCCCTCGCCACCGCCGATCCGATCACCGTCGAGGGCGCGCTGAAGGCGGGTGCGGATGCGAACGCGCCGTTGCTCTATGGCGAAAGCCCGCTCGCGCACGCCATCGAGACGCAGGATCCCGCGCTCGTCGCCGTCCTGCTGAAGCATGGCGCGAAGCCGAATGTCATCGATGCCGAAGGCCTCACTCCCCTCTCCCTCGCCTGTGAGCGCGGCAGCACGGCCATTGTCGTGCAACTGCTCGACGCTCGCGCCGATGTACGCAAGCCCGGGCCTGACGGCGTCACCCCGCTCGCGGTCTGCGCGCGCTACTCGGGCGCAGAGACCGTCACGCAGATGCTGGCGAAGGGCGCGAAGGCCGACAGCCTCGATGCGCGCGGACAGACGCCGCTGATGTGGGCCGCCTCCGCCGGAAACCTCGGCGCGATCGCCGCGCTTCTCAAGGCGGGAGCGAAGGTGAACCGGGCCACCGGGGAAGGCTTCACTCCGTTGTTCTTCGCCATCACCAGCGGCTCGGGCGAGGCGACCCGCGCCCTGCTCGATGCCGGAGCCGATACAACCCATCGCGGGCCGGAGAACACCAGCGCCCTGCAACTGGCGCTCTACCAGAAGAACTGGCGCGCCGCCGAAATGCTGGCGCCGCTGGACTTCGACCTCGCCGAGCGCGACCGCAACGGCGAACAGCCGCTCCACGTCGCGGCGAAGGGCGGCGACACGGCGCTGATCGACCTGCTGCTGGCGAAAGGCGCGGATGTGAACGGCCTCACCGGCCCTTCGCGGATCAAGTGGGTGACGGAGGCGAACTTCGGCATGCCGCCCGCCCCCGTACCGCCCACACCGCCCCTGCTGCTGGCCGCGCAGGCCGGGCAGGTCAAGGCGATGAAGCGTCTTGTCGCAGGCGGAGCGAACCGCACTTTCGTCGCCGAGAACGGCGTCAACGTCGTCCTCGCCGCCGCTTCGGGCCACAGTGCGGCGGCGCTGGAGGAGGCGCTGGCATTGGCCCCCAATGCCAATGTCGCCGACGCGAAAGGCACCACGCCGCTGCACCTGGTAATCGGTGGCGGCATGCACGACCAACTCGGCGCGATGCTCAAGGTGCTGGCCGCGCACGGCGCGAAACCTACCCTCGCCAATGCGCGCGGCACAACGCCCGCGCAGATGGCCGAAGGCGGACTTGCGACGGTAAAAGCGGTCTACGATCAAGTCTTTGGCCAAACGGCCGCGCCTGTGTTAGCCACCAATCGTCCTTGAATCCCAACAAACCGATCAGGATCGAAAAACCATGACGCTTTCCAACAAGCTCTCGCTTGCCGTACTCGGCGTGTCCGCCGCCGTTCTGACGGTGAGCGCGACCGTCGCCATCGCCGCCTCGCCCGCCGAGACCGCCATCGCCACCCGCCACGCCAACTTCAAGAAGATGGGTGGCGCCATGAAGGTCCTCAAGGACCAGCTCGCCAGCGGCTCGATCGACAAGGTCCAGGCCGTCGCCGCCGCCAAGACGCTGGCTGCCACCGGCCGCGCGCAGGTTGGCCTGTTCCCTAACGGCTCGGGCCCGTCTTCCGGGGTGAAGACCGAAGCCCTGCCCGCGATCTGGACCAACCGCGCCGCCTTCGACGGCGCCATGAAGACCTATATCGCCCAAGCCGACAAGCTGGTCGCCGTCGCGGGCACCGGCAATGCCGCGGCCATCGGCGCGCAGTTCAAGGCCGTCGGCGGCGCCTGCGGCTCGTGCCACAAGCAGTTCCGCGCCGACGACTGAGGATACGCATGACCCGCTCCACTACCCCCGTCTGGGACCCGACCATCCGCCTGTTCCACTGGCTGCTGGTCGCGCTCATCGCCTTTTCGTGGTGGAGCGGGGAACAGCATGACCTCGAACGCCATCGCCTGTCGGGCTATGGCATCCTCGCGCTGCTGGTGTTCCGCGTCTACTGGGGATTCTTCGGCCCCCGTACCGCGCGGTTCTCCAGCTTCGTACGCGGGCCGGGTGCGGTCGCGGCCTATTTCAAGGGCCTTGGCCACCGGACCGCGAGCCATGCCGACGGGCACAATCCGCTTGGCGGGTGGAGCGTGGTCGCCATGCTGCTGGCCGTCGGCGCGATGGTGACGGCGGGGCTGTTCGCCAGCGACATCGACATGCTCTACGACGGGCCGCTGGCGACGTACGTGTCGTTCGACCAGTCCTCGGCCGCGTCGGACCTGCATTCGACGATCTTCAACGTGATCCTTGCGCTGGTGGCGCTGCACGTGGTGGCGGTGGTGTTCTACCTTGCGTGGAAGCGCCAGAACCTCGTGCGGCCGATGGTGACCGGCAAGCGCCCGGTTGCTGCGGGAGAAGACGTGACGGACCTGCGCTGGTCGCCGGTCAAGGCGCTGATCGGCATCGTCATCGCCGTGGCCTTCGCATGGGTAGTCTCGACCGGCTTCCAGTTCGGCAACGCGCCCGCCTATTGAGAACTCCCACCCCAATGAATTACATCGTCGTCATCCCCGCGAAGGCGGGGACCCATCTGATGTCCTGGCAACGGGCACCGTCAGGAGATGGGTTCCCGCCTTCGCGGGAATGACGACGAAAGTTTCAATACAGGATTGATCGCGCCTCAGGGCGTCGCGTCCTTATAGCGGTCCCAGTTGCCGAGCAGTTCGTCGACCACCTTCGAGCCCACGGTGTAGAGGTTCTCCACAGCCGCCTCGAGCCCCGCATAGCCCTCGTTTTCGCGCAGCAGGTAGGTCGCCGCATCGACGCCCGGCGGCGGCATCGTGAAGTTGGAACCGGCGCGCACCACCAGCACGCGGTCACGGTCGGCGCGGCCCACGGCGTCGAGGTAAGTCATCGCCTGCATGACGCCGGTGTCCTCCATCGCCGAAGTCACGAACTCGCCCTGCCCGCCGCTCCAGTAGCGAACCCAGTCGTTGGCCCAGTCGGTCAGCTTCTCACCGTGCCAGAAGGTCATGGCGGAGAGCGTATCGCCCTCAAGGACGAAGGGCGCTTCCTGCGCGTGCGGGTAATCGACGAACTTCGCGCGTTCCGCGGCGATCGCCGGAGAGTCGGGAAGCTCGATGTTCTTCGTCAGCTCATAAGCCCACTTCTCGAGGCTGGGATTGACCTGGAACATCTCGCCGCCGGACGGATCGGGCTTCGTGGTCTTGTCGTTCGGCCCCTTGGTGTGACGGGCAAAGTAGCCGGTCTTCCAGTCGGCCGGGATTTCGCGTGCGTCGATCTCGTGCGCGAGGTCACCATCGACGACGTAGCGCGCCCAGGCGACCGAGCCGATCGAAGCATCCTCGGGGTCGATTCCCGCGATGCCCGCGACGAGCCAGTAGGCCTGGCTCAGATCGAAACGCGGATCGAGGCCGAGCGCCATCGTCGCCGCCGTCGAGCGCGCGGTGCCGATCCCGGTCACCATGCCGAGCACCTGCGTCTCGGGATTGTAGTAGAGGTCGTGGAACGACTGCGGGAAGGGAATACGCTGGGTCAGGCCGCGGCGCGCCTTCCACAGCTGGAACTCGCCCGCGACGTCGCCCTCGTCCTTGCCGATCTCGAAGAGCGAGACGATCACCACCTTGACCGGCAGCGGATGGTCGCAAGGCGCGCCGGGATCGCAGTCGGCGACGGCGGAAGTCGTGGGTGGCGATGCCGTGGCATCGGCGGCGAACGCCGGGGTGGCCGCAGCGAGCACGGCGCCCGCCATGAGAGTCGCGAGCGTCTGGGAGCGCATGGGTAACCTTTCGATTCAAACCGCAAGAAGGGAGCGCCGGCGATCGCCGACGCTCCCTCTCGGGGGATCAGAACTTGTACGTCAACGAGGCCTGGAAGCTGCGCGGCAGCTCCGGCAGGACGATCGTGGAGCCGAACAGTTCGGTAAAGTTGGCACGGAAGTACTTCTTGTCGGTGACGTTCTTCACGACCAGACGGGCGAGCCACGGGCCGGTCTCGTACGAGATGGCCGCGTCGATCTTGGTGTAAGCGGGCAGCTTCACCGCCTGCGACTGGCCCGAGTAGACCGAGTCCACCTTCACCCCGCTGGCGCTCAGCGCGAGGCCGTTGTCGAAGGCATACGTCGCTGTCAGCGAGTAGAGGTTGGTCGGGATACCGGCACGGCGCGAGTCGCTCTTGCTGGTGATCGGCACGAGGCCGATCGGCTGGCCGCCGAGGTAGAGCGACGGATCGCTGACGTTGACCAGATCCTCGATGCCGAAGAAGCTGAACAGCGTGCCATTGGTCAGCGCGGTCAGGTTGTAGACCTTGGTGCGCGTGTAGCCACCGGTGATCAGCAGGTGCTTGTCCACCGACCAGCGGAACTCGGCTTCGAGGCCCTTGGTCTCGACCGACTGGTTCACCGTGACCGACTGGATGTTGTAGTCGGTGCGCTTCTGCTTGTAGATCGACACCGCCGCATAGAGGCGATCGTCGAGCCAGCTTCCCTTCAGGCCGCCTTCGTAGAGCTTGGAGGCCGAAACGAAGGTCTGTCCGGCGATGTCGCCCGGATAGAGTTCAGCGCCCTGCCCGGCGATCACGGTCGACTGGCGCGCGATCGTGGCATAGGGGATCAGGCCGTAGGGCAGCTTGTAGTTGGCGCTGGCCGACCACGACCATGCGCCCTTGTTACCGCTGGCGCTGTCGGGAATGCCGTCCGCCCGATTGGATGCGACCTGCGCCGCTTCCATCTTGCCGATGTTGTAGGCCGACTTCGCCTTGAGGTAGTCGTAACGGGCACCCACCGTCACATCGAGACCGAAACTGAAGTCGAAGTCCGCAAGCGCGGCGATCGAGTAATCGGTGTAGTGGCCGGTGACATAGTTGGTGTAATCGCAGTCGCACTCGGTCGAGAGCAGGCGATCCGACGCCGGGGTGTAGCCGACGGTCAGGTCGACGCGGTGGAAGTATTCGTAGTTGAAATCGTCACCGTGCTTGAAATTGGTGTAGCGGATCGACGGCGATACCTGGAACGCGAATTTGCCGATGTCGTTCTCGAACTTGTCCGAGATGACGACCTTGTTCTCGATCGCGTAGGAATCGTGGAACTGCGAGAAGCCGTAGGAATTCTCGTTGATGTTGTCGTACGAGTCGAAGAAGAACTGGTTCTTGATCTCGAGATCGCCGGCACCCTTCCAGATCAGGTCGGCGTAAAGCGTACTGCCCTTGTTATCGAGGCGATCGTTCTTCCCGGTCAGCGTCTTGCGGCGGCTGAGCTTGGCGGTGCCCACGTTGGTCAGGTTGAGCGCGCTGTTCGGCGAGCTAGTAAAGCATGCGTCCGTGATCGACGATGCAAACACCCCGCCACCGCAGGCGAAGCCGCCGAAGATCGACATGCCGCCGGGAACCGCCGCGTTGATCTCGCCCTGCGAAATCTGGCCGTCGCCGTTGGTGTCGAGCGGCTTTGCCGAGCCGGTAATGTACGTGCCGTTGTCGACGAGGTCCTGCGTCAGGCGGTTCCAGCCGCCGTTCTGCTGGCCCTTGTAGTTCTGGTACATGCCGCCGAATTCGAGGCGCAGGTTGGGCGTCAGGTCGGTGTCGAACGAACCCTGCAGGATCGTCTGACGGGTCGACATGTTGTCGTAGTAGCTGCCCGAATCCTCGACTTCCGCGAACAGGCTGTAGCCGAATTCCTGCGTGCCGATCTTGCCGGGGCCGCGCATTTCGGCCTTGATATCGGCCTTGCGCCAGCTGCCGCCGGTCATGGTGACTTCACCCTCGGGGCTGGCGAGGTAGGAACCGCCCTGAACGCGCGCCGACTTCGGCACGAAGTTCATGTAGCCGCCGGTCTTCGACGGACCGTAGATCGGCGAGGCCGGGCCGCGCACGATGTCGATGCGCTCGGAGGCGCCGATCGGGGTTGGATAGTTGCCGGGGTTGTCGAGACGGCGCATGCCGCGGAAGTAGATTTCGCCCGGAGTACCGCGAATGTCGAGCGCGCCGCCGACGCCGAAGAACGAGTTGGTGAACGTGCCCGGCGACTGCGCGACGAGGTCGTAGATGTCGGTAATGCCGAAGCGTTCCATCTGCTCGGCGCTGATGGTGGAGACCGAACGCGGCGTCTCGGTCACGGTCTTGTCGAAGCCGAAGACGGTGCCGACACCCTCGATCGGCAGAGCGCCGAGCGAACCGGTGACGACGATGTCCTTGCCGTCCTCGGTGGTTTCATCGGCGGCCGCCTGAGCCAAAGCCGGTGTCGTCAGCGCAGTGCAACAAAGCAGCGCGCTCGCGGCCAATACCGTCTTGCGCGCAGTGAAACGGATCATATCCCTCATGGTATGCCCCCTTGATACGGCGGGAACGGTCCTTGCCGCCCGCCGCGTGCTGTTGTGTCCCTCCTCTCCCGCACTTCTCTGTGCAGTTCCCTGTTTACGGTGCGCCGTTGCTTTGACGGCAAGCATCCGCGATCGCGGCGGGGAATTCAGTCCCCCGCCGCTCCCTGTCTGGCCTTGAACCGGTCGAGCGAGCGCTCGAACCGGTCGAAGTTCATTTCCAGCCGTGCCTGCAGCGTGGCCTTCTCGTTCTTTGCGAGAAATGCCTTGCAGGACCCGGCCGTGAAATCCGTCGCGCACGGCGCCACCACTGCTCCGTAGCGGCGGTCCGCCCACAGGCTCGCGCCCGGTGCGAAGGAATATTCCAGGCTGTTGCGCGCCAGTTCCTTGAGGTCGGTGTAGTGCAGCCCCTGTTGCTGCACCGCGCGGACATGCTCGTTGGTCATGTCGGAACGCAGCACGCCCTCGTCGTCGGTGGAGAGCATCACCGGCACGCCCATCGAGCGGTAGAGGTGCAGCGGATGGACGCCGCCCTCCACGCCCAAGATTACAGCGTTGCTGGTGAGATTGATCTCCACCCCGATCCCGTCCCGCGCCATGCGGGCGAGGGTTTCGGGGGCGTTGACTTCATAGGCAATGTCGACGCCGTGGCCGATGCGCTTGGCACCCGAGGCGACGGCCTTGCCGATATGGTCCTCGAGATCCTTGGGCGGCACCAGACCGAGCGCGAGTTCGCCCGCGTGCATGGTGACGTTGACCTTGGGATACTTCGCTTCGAGGAAGCGGAACATCGCCATGTGCAGGTCGTAGTCGCGCAAGGCGACCGGATCGTCCTCGGGCATGACGATGTTGACGCCGACGAAGCGCGGGTCCTTGTCCGCCAGCACGAAGCCCGCGAGCATCGAGCGCCACACGACCTGCGGCGGCAACCCGCGCATGGCCGAGTAGATGTAGTGCATCGCCACGCCGCAGCCCGGATCGGCCGCCTTCGTGCCGCAGCCGAGGCGCTTCTTCGCGAAGGCTTCCTCCTCGTCCACTTCCGCGATAGCCGGCGCGACCAGCGCCTGAGCCGCCGGAAGGTCGCGCTTGTAGGCGGCGGCAATACCATCGACGCCCAGCGGAGCATCGGGCGCGGACAGCATGAATGGCGTCGTGCTGTCCGGATTGTGCATCAGTTCGACGTAGACGAGGTTGTTGCGGCCCGCGCTGGCGAAAGCGTCGGCCAGCCAGCGCGCGTCCTCTCCGTCCGCCGCAGGACCGAACTTGCGGAAGCTGGAGAAGAACTGGTTGTGGCCGGAGACCAGAGCCGGGCCGATGCCCTTCTGGAAGCCCCGCGTAGAGATCGCGTCGATCAGCTTCGCGTAAGTGAACGGGTCCTTCTCGGCCATCGGACCGATCTGGAGTTCGGCGGGACACGGCCCCGGCACGATGCGGGTGATCCCGGCGTCCGCGCACATGCCCTTGGCGGCGGCGACCTTGAGGAAGTCCTCCGCATAGACCGAACCGCCGAGGTGGTTGTGCAGATCGCCGCCCTTGGGCATCGCCTGCAGGAACACGCGCAGCCGCCCGGCATTGCCCGCCATTTCGTCGAGCATGGCAGACGCCGCCGCCTCGTCCGCATGCGCGGCCGGAGCCGCGAGCGGCAAGGCCAGCGTCGTCAGCAGGGTGGAAACGAGGCGCCTCACGGTACGGGGGCCTCCGGTACGGCGTTCTCGTATTTGTCCCAGTGCTTGAGCAGTTCGTGCACGACCGGCGCGCCGACGAGGTAATTCGCCTCGAACGCGGCCTTCTGGCCCGCGCCTTCGTTGGCGACGCTCTCAACCGCCGAGATGCCCGGAGGCGGCATCGAAGGGTTGGAGCCCGTGCGCAGCACCATGACACGGTTCGCATCGACCAGACCGTTCTTGGCCGCGATCAGGATCGAGCCCTGCTGGATCTGGCTTTCCATGTTGGTCATGGCGAAGCGGCCCTTGCCGCCGGTCCACAGTTTGACCCAATCGCGCGCCCACTGCGTGCGGCTCGGACCATGCCAGTAGCGCAGGCCGCCCAAGGTCTCGCCCATCAGCACGAACGGCGGCTTCTGCGCATTGGGCCAGCCCTTCCAGCGCGCGCGGTCGGCCTTAAGCTCCGGCGAATCGGGGATTTTCACGTCCTTGCTGAGACCATAGGCCCAGTAAGCGAGCCCCTGATTCAGCTCGGCCGACATCGACAGCTTGCGGGTGTCCGTGAAGCCGGCGAAGTCCTGGGTGGCTCCGGGCAGAGTGTTCGGCTTGTCGGCGCCGATCGCGAACAAGCCATAAGGCCAGTCCTTCGGTACTTCGCGGTCGTCGAACTCGCGCAGCTTGTCGCCGTCGACCACCCAGCGCGACCACGCTGCGCTGCCGACCGAGGCCAGCTGCGGATCGACGCCGGAGATGCCGGTGAACAGCCAGTACGTCTTCGTGAAATCGAAGCGCGGGTCCATCAGCAGCGCGGTCAGCTGGTCGGACACGCTGCCGATCATCGTGTCCGGGCTGCCCCAGACCATGCCATAAAGCCCGTCAGCATTGCGGCGCAGCGGGTGGAGCGTGCCCTTGACCGGGATCACCTCGTCGAGATGCTCGCGCTCGGCCCAGGCCTGGAATTCACCTGGGGCATCGCCCTTGTCCTCGCCCGGCTCGAACGTGGCGACGACGATGACCTTCACCGGAATCGGCGTGACCTTGGGAATTTCCGGCAAGGCAGGCTCCGCCGCTGCCGCAGCGACGGGCGCAAGCAGGCCCGCTGCTGCGGCAAGCGCCAGCGCACGCAAGGAAGCCCTCAAGGGGCGGCCGGATCGATAAGCAATCATTGTAACTAGAACCCCGAGAACGGGGGGCGCACCCGCGCAGGTTCGGTGGATTCACCCGGCACCGGCGCGCCCCCTTACCAAAAGTGCGGCTCCGGCGACCGACGATCCCCCTGTAGGGAGAGGATCGGGAAATCGCGTTCGTCGGATCGCACCTTCCGGTATTGCTAGCGGTGGTACGGCACAGGAGATAGTGCTAGCAAACGCAATGAATCCCACGGTCCGTTGCAAAAATTAGAGCAGGTCTAAAGTCGCCATGCCCGCCTTTTCCCGTTTTCTGCGCTATTTCATGGTCGTCGGCCGCCACGGTTCGATCCGCAAGGCCGCCGACGAACTCAATGTCTCGGCCTCCGCCATCGCCCGCCAGATCCTCAACGTCGAGGCGGAGATCGGCACACCCCTGTTCGAGCGTCTGCCCACCGGCCTGCGCCTGACGGCGGCGGGAGAGATCATGATGGCGGCGGGCAACCGCTGGCAGAAGAACATGCAGGACATCCGCGCGCAGATAGAGGACTTGCGCGGGCTCAAACGCGGTCACGTGGACTTCGCCATCATCGACGCGCTGGCCAAGGGCTACATTCCCTCGGTCGTCCGCTCGGTGCAGGAACGGTATCCGGGCATTACCGTCGGCGTGAAGGTTCAGGCCAACGACGAGGTGCGCAAAGCCGTCGCCAGCGGCGAGGTCGATTTCGGCATCCTGTTCGAACCGCACAGCTACCGCGACCTGACGGTACGCGCCTTCGTGGAAGTGGTTCTGGGCTTCATCACGCCGCCGGGGCACCCGCTGGGCGAACTGTCCGAGGCCCGCTTCTCCGCCGCCATCGGCGAGCCGCTGATCGTCCCGGCCGAAGTTCTGGCGATCAGCCAGCAGATCGCCGTCCTCGAAGGCACGACAGGCATGGACATGAGCCGGATCGCGACCTCCGACAACATCCAGATGATCGCCTCGCTGGTGCAGGCCGGGGCGGGCGTGGGTATCCTGTCCTCCCTCGACGTGATCACCGAAGTGCAAGCGGGCCAGGTGTCCTTCACCCGCATCTCCGACGCGCTGCTGCGGCCGATGACGCTGGCGCTCTGTACCAACTCCGCGCGCACCCCTTCCTATGCGGCCAGTCTCGTTCTGTCGGAGATCGAGAACGGGTTCGCGGGCCTCAGCTATGTGGAATCGATGCTCTCGACGGAAGAGAACGACGCATGATGCTGCTCACCCGGTTGCCCTTGCGCCATAGTGTCCCTATCGGCACACCTTTCCCGACATCGCCGGACAGGATTCGCTCCGCATGAGCCAGACCGAAGAACCGCAACTGCATTACCTCGAATACTACGAGGACTTCCTCGCCAAAGTCCGCGTGCTCTCGCGCAAGATCCGCGAAGGCGAATGGCAGCCCGAATTCATCATCGGCGTCGGCCGCGGCGGCCTCGTGCCGGCGGTCTACATCTCGCACCAGCTCGAAGTGCCGATGCTGTCGATCGACCACTCGGCCAAGGTTCCCGGCTTTGCCGACGAACTGCTCGGCAAGGTCGCAGGGATGACCGCCGAGGGCAAGCGCCTGCTCTTCGTCGACGACATCAACGACAGCGGCGGCACCATCGAGTACATCCGCAATCTGCTGGGCGACAACGGCTGCGATGCCGAAAACCTGCGCTTCGCGGTGCTGATCAACAACACCCGTTCCAAGGCCGTGGCCGAACTCTACGTCGACGCCATCGACCGTGACGAGGACAAGCGCTGGTTCGTGTTCCCGTGGGAATCGGTCGGCACCAAGGACGCCATCGTCGAGGAAGCGCGCTCGGTCCCCGAGAGGCTTGGCTGATCATGCGGATCTGCGTCTATCTCGGCTCCTCTGCGGGCGTTAATCCCCTGTATCGCGAAGCTGCGCACCAGTTCGGTACGCTGCTGGCCAAGCGCGGCATCGGCCTCGTCTACGGCGGCGGCATGGTCGGCCTGATGGGCGTGGTCGCGGACGCGGCCTGCGCGGCGGGCGGCGAAGTCATCGGCGTCATCCCCGAGGCCCTTCGCGCGCGCGAGCACGACCACCAGGGCATCACCGAGCTTCACGTCGTCAAGACCATGCACGAGCGCAAGGCGATGATGGCCAACCTCTCGGACGGTTTCGTCACCCTGCCCGGCGGCATCGGCACGTTCGAGGAAATGTTCGAGGCGTGGTGCTGGACGCAGCTCGGCTATCACAACAAGCCGGTGGGCCTGCTTGACGTGAACGGGTTCTACTCGGGGCTGGGCCAGTTCATCGACAACGTGGTGGAGGAAGGCTTCCTCCAGCCGCGCCACCGCGCGATGCTGATCGTCGAGAAGGACCCCGAGGCGATGATCGATCGGATCGTCAACTTCGTCCCGCCCGAAAACGAGCACTGGCTCGGCGCTCAGGACGTTTAGAGCCCGATTTACAACAACCCGGACAGGTCATCCCATATCGGATTGACCTGTTCTATCAATTCCAGTTTCCACTCTCGCCGCCAGGCCTTCAGCTGCTTTTCGCGCGCGATGGCCTCCTGAATGGAGCCATGCGGCTCGACCAGCACCAGCCGGTCGATACCGTAGCGCTGGCAAAAACGCGATCCGCGCCCTTCGTAATGCTGGTGCATCCGAACATGAATGTCGTTAGTGACGCCGACATAGAGCACGCCGAAGGGCCGGTTCGCCATGATGTAGCTGAAGCCGCCTTTTTCCATAGCGCGAAGCATGGCCAGGCTGGCGAGTGAGGATCAACCCGGTGGCGAAAGTTTAATCCTCGTCGTCCCGGACTTGATCCGGGACCGCTGGCCATCAACAGCCCACTTCGCTGCACGCGCTGCAAGCTCTCACCTAAAGACAGCCACCGGTCCCGGATCAAGTCCGGGACGACGGCAGGTTACCCTGCGGCGTAAGCCTCCAGCCGCTCGACATGCCGTGCGACCATCTCCTGCGGCAGGAAAGAGCCGGTGAAGCTGTTGCGCGCCAGCGTCACCAGGTCATCGCGCGAAAGCCCCCTCGCCTCGGCGACGGCCCGGTAGTTGTCCGCCACGTAGCCGCCGAAATAAGCCGGATCGTCGGAATTCACCGTAGCCTTCAAGCCCTCCGCCAGCATCCGGTCCAGCGGGTGATCGGCAAGGTCCTTCACCACGCAGAGCTTGAGGTTCGACAGCGGGCAGACCGTCAGCGTCATTCCCTCGGCTGCGAGGCGCGCAACCAGCGCTTCGTCCTCCAGCGCGCGGTTGCCGTGGTCGATGCGGTCGACGCCAAGCAGGTCCAGCGCCTCGTGGACGTAGGCGGGCGGGCCTTCCTCCCCGGCATGGGCGGTGATCTTCAGGCCCTTTTCGCGCGCCGCCGCGAAGACGCGGGCGAACTTGGCGGGCGGGTGGCCGACTTCCGAACTGTCGAGCCCCACCGCCGTGATCCTGCCCAGCCAGGGCTCGGCCATCTTCAGAGTGGCGAAGGCGGCCTCTTCCGGCAAATGGCGCAGGAACGAGAGAATAAGTTGCGACGTCAGGCCGAATTCGGCCTCGGCCGCCGCCATTGCCGACAACAGGCCCTCGATCACTTCGGCAAAGGGAATGCCGCGATCGGTGTGGGTCTGCGGATCGAACATGATCTCCGCATGGACAACGCCGTCCGCCGCAGCGCGCGTGAAGTACGCCATCGCGAGGTCATGGAAATCCGCGCGGGTGCGCAACACGTCGGCGCCCGCGTAATAGATGTCGAGAAAATCCTGCAGGTTCGAGAAGTCGTAGGCGGCGCGCACCTCCTCCACCGAGGCGTAAGGAATGGCGACATTGTTGCGCTGCGCCAGCGCGAACATCAGTTCGGGCTCGAGGCTGCCTTCGATGTGGAGGTGCAATTCGGCCTTGGGAAGGCCGGCGATGAACTGGGCAAGATCGGTCATGGTGTCCTTTTGTACGCGCATTCGCCCAGCAGGTAAGTACGGGAAATGGCGCGCTCGTCGCCGAGGATCTGGAGTGCGAAGAGCCGCGTGGCAAGGTCCGCGCCTTCTGTCCGTCGCTCCATCAGCGGCGTGGCGGCGCTGTCGAGCACGACGAAGTCGGCTTCCTGCCCCACTTCCAGCGCCCCCACGCGGTCGGCGATGTGCAGCAGCGAGGCGCTTCCCGCCGTGGCGAGATAGAGCGCGCGGAACGGATCGAGCCGGTCCTCGCGGGCCAGCGCGGCCTGGTAGGCGAGCCCGGCGGTGCGCAGCATCGAGAACGACGTGCCCGCCCCGACGTCGGTGCCCAGGCCCAGCCGCAGCGCGTGCCGGTCCGCCTGTCCGAAGTTGAAGTGTCCGGACCCAAGGAACAGGTTGGACGAAGGACAGACTGCCACGCCCGCGCCGCTCTCGTGCAGGCGCGTGCAGGCCCGGTCGGACAAGTGGATGCCGTGCGCGAAGACCGAGCGCGGCGTGACCAGTCCGAAGCGGTCGTAAGCATCGAGGTAGTCGGCGCTGTCCGGGAACCGCGCGGCGACGGCGGCGACTTCGTGGACGTTCTCCGACAAGTGCGTGTGCATCAGCACGTCGGGATGCTTGGCCAGAAGCGCGCCTGCGTCGGCCAGTTGCGCATCGCTGGAGGCGAGCGCGAAACGCGGGGTCACCGCGTAGCCCAGTCTGCCCCGCCCGCGCCAGCGCCGGATCAGCGCCTCGGTTTCGGCCCGTCCCGAAGCGACGGTATCCTGCAGGCCTTCGGGGCCGAGGTCCATCAGCACCTTGCCGGAAACGATGCGCATTCGCCGCTCCAGCGCGGCCTCGAACAGGGCATCGACCGACTGTTCGTGGACGGTGGGATAGACCAGCGCGCTGGTGGTTCCGTTGCGCAGCAGTTCGTCGAGGAAGAACGCCGCCACGGCATCGGCGTGGGCCTTGTCCGCGAACGCCTTTTCCGCCGGGAAGATGTGCTTGTCGAGCCAGTCGAGAAGCTGTTCCCCGTAGGAGGCGATGCGGTCGGTCTGGGGGTAATGGACGTGCGCGTCGATGAAGCCGGGCACGACGAGGCCGGGCAGCATTTCGACATCGGGATACTTGTCCGCGAGGTCCGGGTAAGCGCCGCGCGCGATGACCACGCCATCCTCGACGACGAGCAGGCCGTCGGGTTCATGGCGCACGGCATCGGGCGCGTCATGCGGGACCGAGAGCAGTTCGGCGCGATAAGCGCGGATCATGCCCGCGTCGTCCCGGACGTGATCCGGGACCGCTGGCCGTGAACAGCCCACTTTTCGGCCTGGCGCCTTGCCGATGCTTCGCGCTCAAGGACTACCACCGGTCCCGGATCACGTCCGGGACGACGATCGATATTCATCATTTTCCTCTCAATTGCAGCAGCTGCGCGCAGACCGCGATGGCGATCACGTCCGGCTCCTTGCCGGAGACGCCGGGCACGCCGATCGGCGCGGTGAGGCGGTCCAGTGCCTCCGGTGAAATGCCGTCCGCCGCCAGTCGCGACCGGAAACGGGAGATCTTGGTGGATGAGCCGATGAGGCCGACGAACGCCGCCAACTCGGCACGCCCCAGCGCCGCCAGCGTCAGGTGATAGTCCAGCGGATGGTCGTGCGTCAGGATCAGCATGGCCGCGTCGGCTGGAGCCTCGGCGACGCAGTGCGCGATGTCTTCCTCGGCCACCAGCGTCACACCGTCGATATGCGCCTGCTCGGGCCGGGTGTCGAACCACGCGAGTTGCAGCGGCAACCCGGTCATGTGACGAGCGATGGCCTGCCCGACATGGCCCGCACCGAACAGATAGACCGGGCGCGGCCGCTCGCCGACCGGCTCGACGATGCGGGCGCCGACCTCGGGCCTATCGCCGCGCGCGGATTGGCGGGTCGCGGTCTCGCGCTCGAACACGCGGCGGTCCAATGCATCTTGCGCAAAGCGGGTCGCCAGCATCCGGCCGGGCTCGGCATCATGCAGCCAGTCGAGCGCCCCGGTGTCGAGATGTTCTACCAGTACCCGCACCCGGCCACCGCAACATTGCCCCAACAGCGGGCCGAGCGGATAGTCCTGCACCCGCCACGAACCCGGCGCATGATCGAGGATCGCGCGCGCCTGCTCGACCGCGCGGTATTCCAGCTGGCCGCCGCCGATAGTCCCTTCCTGCCCCTGCGCAGTAACGAGCATCCGCGTACCCGCCCCGCGCGGAGCAGAGCCCTCACTGGCGAGCACGGACACCATCGCGGTCGGGACCGTCCGGTCCAGCCGCCGCAGCCAGCCGATCCACTGCGTCATGCCGAAAACGCCGCGATCGCCTTGAGGATACGCTCAGGCGTACAGGGCGCATCGAGCTGCGGCAACGCGCGCTTGCCGGGCACCGTCGCGGCAACGGCGCGGTTCAGCGCCGAGAAAACCGAGATCGCCAGCATGAACGGCGGCTCGCCCACCGCCTTGGAGCGGTTGATGGTCGGCTCGACGTTCTCGCCATCCCACAAGGTCACGGTGAAATGCGCGGGCCGGTCGGAGGCGGTGGGGATCTTGTACGTCGCGGGGCTGTGCGTCAGCAAGCGCCCCTTGGCATCCCACACGAGTTCCTCGGTCGTCAGCCAGCCCTGCCCCTGGATGAAGCCGCCCTCGATCTGGCCCTTGTCGATCACCGGGTTCAGCGAGCGGCCGACGTCGTGGATGATGTCGACGGCCAGCACCTTATGCTCGCCGGTCAGGGTATCGATCACGACCTCGCTCACTGCCGCGCCATAGGCGAAATAATAGAACGGACGCCCCCTGAAGACCGAGCGGTCGTATTCGATCCCCGGCGTCGCATAGTAGCCGGTCGAGGACAGCGACACGCGCCCGATATGCGCCTTGCGCGCGACTTGCGCGAAATCCAGCGTCTCCGCGCCGACGATCACGCCGCCGGGGGTGAAGTGCACCTCGCTTTCCTCCAAGCTGTAAGTGCGGGCGAGGAAATCCGTCAGCCGGTCGCGGATCGTCATCGCCGCGTTGTGTGCCGCCATGCCGTTGAGGTCCGCGCCGGAACTCGCCGCCGTGGCCGAGGTGTTGGGCACCTTGTCGGTGCGGGTCGCGGTGATGCGGATGATCTCCATCGGCACCGCGAAGACGTCCGCCACCACGCGCGCGACCTTGGTGTAGAGCCCCTGCCCCATCTCGGTGCCGCCGTGGTTCACCTGAATCGAACCGTCGGCATAGACGTGGATCAGCGCGCCGGCCTGATTGAGATGGGTCGTGGTGAAGCTGATGCCGAACTTCACCGGCGTCAGCGCGATGCCCTTCTTGAGCACGGGATTGGCGGCATTGAAAGCCTCGATCGCCTTCGCTCGCTCATCGTAGCGCGAAGTCGTTCGCAGCCGGGCGATGATCTGCGGGGCGACGTTGTCGGCGACGGTCATCGCGTAAGGGGTCGTCTCGCGCCCCGGACCGTAGAGGTTCAGCACCCGCACATCGAGCGGGTCGCGGCCCAGCGCCATCGCCACGTCGTCGATCACGCGCTCGATCGCCAGCATGCCCTGCGGCCCACCGAAGCCGCGGAAGGCGGTTGCCGAGACGGTGTTGGTCTTGAGGCGCTCCGAAATGACCTCGACGTCGGGAAGGAAGTAGCAGTTGTCCGAATGGAACATCGCGCGGTCGTTGATCGCCGGGGACAAGTCCACCGTCGCCCCGCACGCCGAGGCGAGGTGCAGCGACAGCCCCAGCAAGCGGCCCGCGTCGTCGAAGCCGACCTCGTAGGCGACATCGAAGGGATGGCGCTTGCCGGTCATGACCATGTCGTCGTCGCGATCGACGCGGAACTTGGCGGGGCGACCGGTCTTGCTGGCGACGAGCGCGGCGGCGGCGGCGAACAGCGCGGCCTGCGTCTCCTTGCCGCCGAACGCACCGCCCATGCGCCGCACCTCCACCGTCACGTCGGCGGACGATACGTGCAACATGTGCGCGACGAGGTGCTGGACCTCGCTCGGGTGCTGGGTGGAGCACAGGACGTGGACCTGCCCGTCCTCGCCCGGTGTCGCGACGGAGACTTGGCCCTCAAGGTAGAAATGGTCCTGTCCGCCCATGGCGAAGCGGCCCGAGAGGCGGTGAGGCGCGGCGTCCAGCGCGGCAGGAGCATCGCCCCGGGCCATGCGCTGCGCGGGCTCGATGTGCGATCCGGCAGCCTGCGCCTCGGCGACCGTGAGCGCGGCTGGGAGCGGTTCGTACGCGATGCGGCCGAGACGCGCGGCGATGCGGGCCGCGCGCTGGCTGGTCGCGGCCACGAGGAACACCGCCTGTCCGTGGGTGATGACTTCCCCATCGGCGAGCAACCGGTCGTCGCCAGCGACCGGGCTGACGTCGTTCGCGCCGGGAATGTCGGCGGCAGTATAGACCGCGACGACGCCGGGAGACGCGCGCACCTCGGACAAGTCCATCGAGACGATCCGCGCGCGCGCCTCGCTCGACTGGCCGAAGGCGAGGTGCAGCATGTCCGCAGGTTCGGTCAGATCGTCCGCATAGCGCGCCTCGCCCGCGACATGGAGCCGCGCGCTGTCGTGCGGGTGCGAGGGCTTGGGCAGCACCTTCCAGGCGGGATCGCGCTCAGCCATCGACAGCCTCCAGCACGGAAGTCGCGACACCCTGAGAGCGCAGCCAGAGACGGCGCAGCAAGTTCGCAGCGGCCTCGACGCGGTAGGCGGAAGAGCCGCGCACGTCGGTCAGCGGTTCGAAGTCCGCTTTCAGCGCTTCGGCAGCGGCGGTGAACGTGGCTTCGGCAAAAGGCTGGCCGATCAGCGCGGCCTCGCACGTGCCGGCCCGCTTTGGAGTCGCCGCCATGCCGCCGAACGCGGCGCGCGCCTCTTCGATCACGCCGTCCTCTACACGCAGCGCGAAGGCGCCGCAGACCGCCGAGATGTCGCTGTCGAACCGGCGCGAGAGCTTGGAAATCAGGATCACCGCATCCGCCGGAGGGCGCGGGATACGCACGGATTCGACGAACTCGCCAGGCTGCCGATCCTGCTTGCCGTAAGCGAGGAAGTAGTCCTCCAGCGCCATCGTCCGCCGCCCCGCCATGCTGCGCAGCGTAAGTTCGGCACCAAGCGCAATGAGCGCCGGAGGGCCATCGCCGATCGGCGAACCGTTGGCGATATTGCCCCCTATGGTCCCCGCGTTGCGTACCTGAAGCCCCCCGATGCGGCGCACGAGTTCGCCGAGGTCCGGGTGCAATCGAGCCATCGCCGCATGCGCATCGGCGTAACGCACGCCCGCACCGAGGGTCAGCGCATCGTCGCTTTCTTCGATCGCCGCGAGTTCGGCGATGCCGCCGAGGAAGATCACGGTGCCCAGATCGCGCAGGCCCTTGGTTACCCACAGGCCCACGTCGGTAGCCCCGGCCACCAAACGCGCGTCGGGATGTTCGGCCAGCAATACAGCGAGTTCATCGCAGGTGCGCGGCGCGAACCAGCGGCGGCCCCGCCACTCGCCCGAAGCGCTGCCCTCCAGCGCCTTGAGCGCGGCGATCACCCTCGTATCGTCCTGCTCGCAAGATCCGGCACCTTCCCCCGCCTCGATGATCGGACCATAGCCGGTGCAGCGGCACAAGTTGCCCGCGATCACTTCCTCTACCGGCAGATCGCAGCCGCGCGCGCCGATGGTGCGGCCGTGCAGCGACATGACGAAGCCCGGCGTGCAGAAGCCGCACTGCGAACTCCCGTTGCAGGCCATCGTCTCCTGCAAGGCATTGAGCGTGCCGGTATCGTTCTTGAGGCTTTCGACGGTCATAACCGCCTTGCCGTCCAGCATCGGCAGGAACTGGATGCAGGAATTGACCGCGCGCCATGCCACGCCCTCGCCTTCCAGCGCGCCGACCAGCACCGTGCAGGCGCCGCAGTCACCCTCGGCGCAGCCTTCCTTGGTCCCGGTGCGTCGCATCGTGTAGCGCAGGTGATCGAGCACCGTCGCGGTCGGATCGACCGCGTCCAGTTCGACCACTTCGCCATCAAGAAGGAAGCGCACCGGCACGTCAGCTGCCCCGGTAGGTGGAGTAGCCGAAAGGCGAGACCAGCAGCGGTACGTGGTAATGCGCATCGGGGTCGGCAATGCCGAAATCGATCGAGACATGGTCGAGGAACGGCGGCTCGGGCAGCTTGATCCCCTTGCCCCGGAAATAGGCGGCCACCGCGAAAGTCAGGCGATACGTGCCGGTCGGCAGCGCCGGGAGACCCGGGCAGCGGCCGTCGGCATTGGTCTCGCCGGTGAACAGGATCGTGCCCGACCCGGTTTCGAGACACAGGGAAATCCCCGTCGCGGGAGCGCCGTGTGTCGTATCGAGGACGTGCGTGGACAGACTGCTCATGCGACCGTCTCCTCCTCACGCGGCCACTGGCCGAGGAATTCGTGCTCGTCATAGTCGAGAAAGTCGGCCACCAGAGCCTCCCGGTCGTCGAGGAAGAGTTGGTCGGCCACGCCCTTGACCAGCCGGGGCAGCGCATTGTGCAGGCCCGACAGTGCCGAGGCGGAGAGCCCCAGGCTCACCAGCGCCGAATAGTTGAACGCGAACAATCCGTGCAGCGGCGCGCCGTCCACTCCATCGCGCGGCAGGAATTCGAAAGCGGTGCCGAGATAGGGGTGAGCATCGATGAGCGCATTGGGCTTGCCCGGAGGCGTCACGCGATCGGACCAGCGGGCGATGAGGTCGGCCACGTCCGCCAGTTCTGGACGCAGGCCGGGATCGCTGAGGAGGCCGGTGGAGACGACGACGAAGTCGAAGTCGTGATGCCCGTGCGGCGTCGTGACGCGCACCAACCCGTCATGTTCCTTCACGTCCAGCCAAGGCGCGCCGAGGTGCAGGGCAAAGCCGGGCCATGCCGCCGCACGCTCGAAGGTGTCGTTCGTCGGCGGCTGGTTGTGACCGAGGAAAGCGTCCATTGCCGCGTATTTGGTCTGATCGTCCAGCGCCGGGTAGCGAGCGGTGAAGCCGACGCGCTCCATGAAGCGGATCGGGTTGATGCGGGGCAGTTCCTTGCGGCGCATGAACACTTCCGCCGCCGCCACGCCCTGCGTCAGGGCGAAGTTGGCGTTGTCGAAGGCCGAGGCGCCGCCGCCCAGCACGCCGATGCGTTTGCCGTGCAGTGCCGCGAAGTCGATCGGCTCGCTGGTGTGCGCCCACAAGTGCCGGGGCAGGTTGTCGCGCACCATCGCCGGGGTGTGCCATTCGCCGCCGCCCTGGATGCCGGTGGCCAGCACCACCTTGCGCGCCAGCGCCACGCTGCCGTCAGAGAAGTGCAGGCAATGCACGCCATGCGCCGTGACCGGCTCGATCCGCTGGAGCTTCGCGCCGTTCTCCACCGGCAGGTCGAGCACGCGGCGATACCAGCGCAGATACTCCATCCAGTCGCCGCGCGCGATCTTGTCGACCGCCTGCCAGCCCGCCGCGCCGTGCTGCGCTTCCCACCATGCGCGGTAGGTCAGCGAGGGCACGCCGAAATCGATCGGGTTCAGATGCTTGGGCGTGCGCAGCGTGACCATGCGCGCATACGTTTCCCAGGGCCCTTCGAACCCGGCTTCGTTTTCGTCGAAGACGCGCACGTTGGTCACGCCTTCGCGCCTCAGGCCCAATGCGGCGGAGAGGCCGCACTGCCCCCCACCGATCACCGCGACATCGAGCACCGGCGCGCCCTCGACCGCGCGCCTACGCACCCATTCGGGGCGAGCGAAGCCGATCAACTCCAGCTCGCGGGCAAGCTGCGCCTCGAGCGCAGGAAGGCCGATCTTGTCAGTCATGTCATGTCTTCCAGGCGCAGGCGCACGATTTCGCCGATCTGCTCCAGCGCGGTCGCCACTTCGGTCTCGCGGTCGTTCGCGAGGCGGCGGTCCATCGCGGCGAGGATACCAGCCTTGTCGGTCAGGCGCACGCAGATGATGAAAGGGAAGTCGAACGCTGCGCGGTAAGCGGCGTTCAGGCGGTGGAACTCGGCATATTCCTCAGGGGTCAGGCGGTCGAGCCCGGCGCTGGCCTGCTCGGCGGTGCTGGCCTCGGTCAGGGTGCGGTCGATCGCGGCCTTGCCCGCCAGTTCCGGGTGGGCGCGGATCAGCGCGAGTTGCTCGTCCGGGCTGGCGGCATACAGGACCGCCATCAGATCGGCATGACGATCGCCGGAAGACGGCCGTGCGTCGGCGCGCTCTTCCACCCAGGGGCTGTGTTCGAACAGCGCGGTCACGATATGCTCCCCTCAAGGCTGACGTGAGCGGAAACGACCTTCCAGCCGTCCGCAAAGCGCACCCACGATTGCGTCTGGCGCCCCCGGCGGCCAGCAGCTTCAGGGGCGGAGCCTTCGCGGAAGAATTCGGCATCGGCGGTGGCGAAAGTATCGCCGTAAACGGTGATCGCGACCTTCCCCAGCTTGCGCTGCGGAGACCCGCCGCGTCCCTTTCGGAACGCGCGGATTGCCTCGATGCCATAGAGCACTTCGCCCACGCCGTAGCGGTTGGTGGTGGGCGCATCGTGGAACAGCGCGTCCATCGCCGGGATATCGTCCGCCATCAGCGCCGTCTCGTAGGCGTGGAAGGCGTGACTGACTTCGGCGAGGCGCACGGGGTCATTGATCCGCATGAGGATGCACCTCCATCCAGTGCCGGGCGATATCGATACGCCGCGCCACCCAGGCGTCGCCGCTGGCGGTGACATGGTCGAGGAACCGCGCCAGCCACCGCGCGCGGCCAGGCTTGCCGGCGATGCGAGCGTGAAGGCCGATCGACATCATCCTTCCGCCTTCTTCACAAAGCTGGTCGAAGGTGTCGCGCATGTGGCGGAAGAACTGCTCGCCCTCGGTGAAGCCGTTGAGCGCGACGATCTTCATGTCGTTGACGTCGAGGGTGTAGGGTACGATCAGCTGCGGTTTGCCGTATCGAGTGTCCCAGTAAGGCAGGTCGTCGGCGTAGCTGTCGGCATCGTAGAGGAACCTGCCCTCTTCGGCCACCAGCCGCGCGGTATTGGGCGAGGTCCGGCCCTGATACCAGCCGAACGGGCGCTGGCCGGTAAGCTTTTCGTGGAGCGCGATAGCCTCGGCGATGTGGGCGCGCTCAACCGCCTCGGGCTGGTACTGGTAGTCGATCCAGCGCAGGCCGTGGCTGGCGATCTCCCAGTCGGCCGCAAGCATCGCCGCGACCGCCTCGGGGTTCATTTCCATGGCCTTGGCTACGCCGAAGACCGTGACGGGCAGCCCGCGCTCGGTGAACAGGCGGTGGAGGCGCCAGAACCCGGCGCGGCTGCCGTATTCGTAGAGGCTCTCCATCGCCATCGCCCGGTCCGGGTGACTGCCCGCGCCGACCATTTCGGACAGGAACGCCTCTGAGCCCTTGTCGCCGTTCAGCACCGAGTTCTCGGCGCCTTCCTCGTAATTGACGACGAACTGCACTGCCACGCGCGCGCCGCCGGGCCACTGCGGGTCGGGCGGGTTCTGACCATAGCCGATGAGGTCGCGCGTCATGGATGCACCGTGGCACTGTGGTCCTTCGACAAGCTCAGGACGAGCGGAGAAAGGGTAAGCGGCATTGAGAAATTCCGCTCAGGCTGAGCTTGTCGAAGCCCATGCTGCACGCCCATCCTCATGCCTCCCACGCCGCGATGGCCGCCGGAACCGCCGCGCCCATCGGCAGCGCGAAGCCTTGCATCACCAGACACGATTCCAGCGCCGCCAGCGTCAGCAGCACCTTGTGCTTCATCGCGTTGTAACCCATCGCACCGATGCGCCAGATCTTGCCCTGCAAGGGACCGAAAGCGGTGCCTATCTCGATCTCGAACAGCTCGCGCATGGCCCCGCGCACGGCCTCGCCATCGACGCCCGCGGGGATGTACACGCCAGTCACGTTGGTCATGCGATAGCGGTCGTCGCCGAACACCGTCAGGCCCATCGCGCGCAGGCCCGCCGTCATCGCCCGGCCCGCCGAGGCATGGCGGGCATAGCGCGCCTCAAGCCCCTCGCCCAGCGCGATGCGCGCGCATTCGCGGGCGGCGTAGAGCATCGAAGTCGCCTCGGTGTGATGGTTCAAGCGCTTCTCGGACCAGTAGTCCATGATCATCGCGAGGTCGAAGTAGTTCGAGCCGATGCGCGGCCCGGCACCATCGACCGTTCCGGCGACGCGGATGCCCTGCTCGACATGACGGCGCTTGCCGATGTGCTCGGCGGCGCGGTCGGAGATCGTGATCGGGGCCGATCCCGAGGGGCCGCCGAGGCACTTCTGCAGGCCGCCGGTGACCACATCGACATCCCAGCGATCCGCCGCCAGTTCCATGCCGCCGATCGTTGCGGTGGCATCGACGTAGGACAGCGCGCCCGCCCGGCGGCACAGTTCTCCGAAGCCTTCCAGCGGCTGCGCCATCGTCGTCGAGGTGTCGCCGTGGATGGTCGCCACGATCTTGGGATGGCAACGGGCGATAGCCTCGGCGATGCGCTCCATCGGCACGACTTCGCCCCAGGGCGCCTCGACCGTCTCGATGATCGCGCCGATGCGCTGGAGGATTTCCGTCAGCAGCAGGCCGAAGCGGCCGAAGTTGACCACCAGCACCACGTCGCCCGGCGCGACGAGGCTGACCAGCGCCGCCTCTATCCCGGCGCGGGCGGTGCCGTCGACCAGCATCGTCCACTTGTTCTGCGTCCCGAAGATCGGGCGGTAGAGCGCCATGACCTGGTTCATGAACCCGGTCATCTCGGGATCGAACTGGCCGAGCAGGTCGGCGCTCATCGCCCGCAGCACGCGCGGGTGGGCATTGATCGGCCCCGGACCCATCAGCAGGCGCTGGGGCGGGTCGATTTCTCCAAAGAGCTGCGGATCAAGCGACAAAGGAATCTCCAAGGCGGTCTATGAAACCGAGCATTACCCGCAACGCGATCTCCGCATCGGCAGGCTCGACATGCTCGGCCGGATTGTGGCTGATGCCTTCGCGGCACCGGATGAACAGCATGACAGTGGGGCACAGCGCGGCCATGTTCATGGCATCGTGCCCGGCGCCCGACACCAGACGACGCACCGGCTGCCCGGCGGCTGCGAGCGCATCGTCCATCATGTCCATCAGCGCAGGGTCGCTGGGGCTGGCGGCAAGATCGTGGATCAGGCTGACGGCCAGTTCCAGCGCCCGCGCCTCGGCGATTTCCCCGATGCGGGCGAGGATCGCTTCGGCCACCGCGTTACGCCGTTCTTCCGCGCCCGAGCGAACGTCGATAGTGAAGCGGACCTCGCCGGGGATGACGTTGGGGGCGCCGGGCAGCGCCTCCAGCACGCCCACGGTGGCGACGACGTCGGAGTTGTCCGCGCGGGCGATCTGCTCCACCGCCAGCACCATAGCTGCCGCACCCGCCAGCGCATCGCGGCGCAGGCGCATCGTCGCGGTGCCCGCGTGCCCGGCCATGCCCTTGGCGGTGACGCGGTAGCGCAACTGCGCGGCGATGCCGGTGACGGTGCCGACCGCGAGGCCGTCCGCCTCCAGCACCGGCCCCTGCTCGATATGCGCCTCGAGGTAGGCCAGCGTGGTATCGGGCGAGCGGGCGGCAGTGAGATAGTCGGGCGTGGTGACCAGCGCCTCAGCCAGCGTCACGCCCGCCGTATCCGTGATATCGAGCGCGGCGGCATCGAGCGTCCCGGCCACCGCCCGGCTGGTCAGCATCGCGGCGGGAAAGCGCGATCCTTCCTCGTCCCCGAAGGCGTAGACCTCGATCGGGAACGGCAGTCTACGCCCTTCGGCATGGAGCGCGGCGACCGCCTCGATACCGAGCATGATGCCCAGCGGCCCGTCGTAAGGCCCTGCGTCACGCACGGAATCGAGGTGGCTCCCGATCACCAGCGCCGGGGCATGGCCGAGGTGGCCGTCATAGCGGCCCACCAGATTGGCGGCGGCGTCGACATGGACGCGCATGCCTGCGGCCTCCATCCACCGGCCCAGTTGCTCCTGCGCGGCGACATAAGCCGGAGTGAGGTAGGCGCGGAACAGGCCGCCCTCCATGTCGCTGTAAGGCGCTATCCGCAAGGCATCGCACCGTGCGACAGCGCGGGTGCCACCGGGGATGTCGAGGGCGGTCATGCGATTGTCTCGGCATGGAGGAGAAGACAGTGCCCGGGCTTCGACAAGCTCAGCCTGAGCGGGGTGGAGGAAATGCCGACAGGTTTGACACACTCCGCCCAAATCCCGCTCAGGCTGAGCTTGTCGAAGCCCCCAAGGCGAAGCGCAAAGCTCACCATCCGGCTGCCTGGCCATCGCTGCGGGGGTCGGATGCGCCCTCGAACGAACCGCCTGCAAGGCGCACCACCGCACCCGCATGCCCCATCGTCGCGGTCAGCCCACCGACGCGCTCGACATCGTGCCCGGCCTCGGCCAGCTGGCCGTAAAGCGCCTCGTCGAAACCGTCCTCCAGCTTGAGCGAGGTCGTGACGTCCCCCCAGGTCCGGCCGAGCAGCCAGCGCGGGGCGCTGATCGCGTCCTGGAGGTCCATGCCGAAGCGGGCGTAGCGGCTGAACAGCGCGGCCTGCGTCTGCGGCTGGCCCTCGCCGCCCATCGTGCCGTAGGCCATGATGCGCCCATCGTCGAACACGGCCAGCGCGGGGTTGAGCGTGTGGAACGGCTTGCGCCCGGGCTGCAGGGCATTCCAGCCGCTCTCCGCCAGCCGGAACGAGCTGCCCCGGTTCTGCCAGGTGATACCGGTCTGCGGCAGCACGAGGCCCGAGCCGAACTCGAAATAGGTGGACTGGATGCACGACACCACCCGGCCCTCGGCATCGGCGGCGCCGAACCAGCAGGTATCGCCCCACTGCGGCGGCTGCGGCCATTCCAGCGCCTTGGCCGGGTCGATCCGCGCGGCGAGGTCGTCCAGCGCGGCGGGGTCGGAGAGCAGCGCCTGAAAGTCGAAGTCCGTATACGCCGGGTCGCCGACATGCACGTCGCGCAGCAGGAACGCCTGCTTGGTCGCCTCGACAAGGCCATGGACGTGGTCGAAGCCTTCGGGGGCATCGGCCTTGAGCCGGTCGAACAACGCCAGGATCAGCAGCGAGGCAAAGCCCTGCGTCGGCGGCGTCGCGTTGTAGAGCGTCGCACCGCCGACGCGCGTATACAGCGGGTCCGGCCGGGTCGCCGTGTGCGCGGCGAGGTCTGCGGCGGAAACCGGGCTGCCTAGCGCCTCCAGATCGGCGGCGATCAAAGCGGCCAGTTCGCCGGTGTAGAAGTCCTGCAGCCCGTTCGCAGCCAGCTTGCGCAAGGTCTCCGCCAACGCAGGGAGACGCAGCGTGTCGCCCTCGGCCAACGGGCGGCCTTCCGGCTCGAAGGTCGCGGCGTAGGCGCCGGGCTGTCCGCGCAGTTCGTCGCCCTTCCCTGCCGCGATGGCTGCGCCGCCCTTCGTCACCGTCACGCCGTTCTGGGCATGGGTGATCGCATCGCGCAGCAGCCGCTCAAGCGGCAAGGTGCAGTAATCTGCCTCCAGCGCCGCCGCCCAGCCGGAGATCGTCCCCGACACCGTATTCGCCGCCAGAGGCCCGCGCGTCGGCACCGCCTCCAGCCCGGCATAGAGCGACAGGTCGGCCGTCGCCGCCGCGCCGCCGCAGCCGTGGATCGAGTGCACGGTGCCGTCCGGCTCGCGAATCACCCAGAAGCCGTCGCCGCCGATCGCGGTCATGTGCGGGTAGACGACGGCCAGCGTCGCGGCGATGGCGACGCACGCCTCCACCGCACTGCCGCCGTCGGCAAGCACGTCGCGGCCCGCCTGCGCGGCGAGGAAGTGCGGCGCGGTGGCGATGCCGTTGCGGACGGTTACGGTCTGCATAAAACCTCTCAGTCCGGAAGCGCCGCCACGAAGGCGCGCACCACGTGGGCGGAGTTCACCGAGGCGAGGCGCTCGTAGGTGTCCTCCATGTTCTTGTGCTTGTCGCCGCCCGCAAGGTCCGACAAGGATCGGAACACGATTGTCGGCACCTGGTTGGCATAGGCGACTTGGGCCACCGCCCCACTCTCCATGTCGAGCACGCGGGCGTGCCACGCCTTGTAGAGATACTCTCGGAACTCGGCATTGTCGGCATAGACCCCTGCGCTGACGCCCGTGCCGCCGACGACAACCTTGGGCGGCTTGGCGAGACACAGTTCGCTGCCGGGAAGCTGGTGCTGCGAAGGCGGCACGCAGCGTTCCATCGCGATCGTCGGCGCGACCTTGCGCGCGAGGTCCAGCAGCGCCGGGTCCATCGCGAAGGTGAAGAACCGCTTCGACGGGGTCGCCGCATTAGGCACCGTCACGCCGCGCGGGAAGATGAAGTTCCAGTTGCCCGGCGCCTCGGGCGAGACGGCTTCAGGCGATTTCCAGCCCTTGCGGCCCGCCTTGCGCGCGAAGTTGACTTCCAGGTACTGGCCCCAGTCTTCCGCCACGATGACGTCGCCGATCGTCAGTGACGGATCGACACCGCCCGCGATGCCTGAAAAGACGATGCGCTTCACGGTGAAGCGGTCAATCACCAGCTGGGTGTTCATCGCCGCGTTCACCATCGACACGCCGCTCTGCATCAGCAGCACCGGTTTGCCCTCCAGCGTACCGGTCAGGTAAGTCGAGCCGTTGAGGCTATATTCCTTCCGCTCGCTCACGGCATGGACCAGCGCGTTCCATTCGGGCTGATAGGCCGTCATTACCAGGGTACGGGGGGTGAGGTCCAGCCGCTCGTCCGCCATCGCAGGCGCAGCGAGGCACAGGGCGACGAGTGCAAGAGCCGAGGCGATGACGGCGCGCATCAGGCGCCGCCCATCCACACGAAGCGGGCGACGAACAGCAGCGCCAGCACCAGCAGGAAGCCGTCCTTCTTCGTGATCGTCCCGCGTACGATCTTGAGCACGGCGTGGGCGGTGATGCCGAAGGCGAGCCCATTGGCGATCGAAAACGTCAGCGGGATCATCGCCACCGTCAGGAACGCGGGGATCGCCGCCAGCGGGTCCTCCCATTCCACTTCGGTCAGCGGCAGCAGCATCAGGCCGCCGACGATGATGAGCGCGGGCGCGGTCGCGGCCAGCGGGATCACCTGCGCGTAAGGCGCGACGAACATCATTGCCAGGAACAGCACGCCGGTGACCACCGAAGTCAGGCCCGTGCGGCCGCCGACCTGCACGCCCGCGGCGCTCTCGACATAGCTGGTGACGGTGCTGGTGCCCGCCATCGAGCCGACCATCGTGGCGACAGCGTCGGTCACGAGGATGCGGTTGAGACCCGGAATGCGTCCTGCCGCGTCCATCAGCCCGGCACGTTTGGTGACGGCGACGAGGGTGCCGATGTTGTCGAACAGGTCGACGAAGAGGAAGACGAACAGGATCTCCAGCAGGCCGAGGCCATGCTTGCCGGAAAGCCCGAAGACGCCCGCAAGATCGAGCTGGAACGCGGTCCCGGTCAGCGCGGAGAGCGAGTAAGGCTCGGGGCTGATCGAGACCATGCCCGCGATCCAGCCGACCACGGTGGTGGCGAGGATGCCGATCAGCATCGCCCCGCGCACGTTCCACACCGACAGCGCGCCGATCACCAGCAGGCCGAACAGCGCCAGCGCCGCTCCGGGCGCCTTCAGGTCGCCAAGCGCCACGAACGTCGCCGGATTGGCAACGACGATGCCGGAATCCTTGAGGCCGATGAAGCCGATGAACAGGCCGATGCCACCCGCCACCGCCGCGAAGAGATACTGCGGGATCGAGGTGACGATCAGCTGGCGGATGCCCGTCAGCGTCAGCAGCAGGAATGCCACGCCCGAGATGAACACGCAGCCCAGCGCCACTGGCCAGGGCACGCCCATCTGCTGCACGACGGTGAAGCTGAAATAGGCGTTCAGCCCCATGCCCGGCGCCAGCGCCAGCGGGGTGTTGGCCACGAAGCCCATCAGGATCGAGGCGAAGGCCGCCGCAAAGCACGTCGCCGCCGCCACCGAGGCGACCGGCATGCCCGCGCTGCCCAGGATCGCCGGGTTGACCAGCACGATGTAGGCCATTGTCAGGAACGTGGTCATGCCCGCCAGCACTTCCGTGCGCGCGGTGGTGCCGCGCGCGGTCAGCGAGAAGTAGCGGTCCAGTTTGCCCGAAGGCACGACCTCCGGTGCATCGATGGTGGTTGCGGTCTGCGTCACGCCTGTTACCCCCTCGCCGCCACAGGCGGCGTAAAATCAATAATACGCGCCGCCCCCAGCGGCATGGAAAATCCGATCGTCCCGTTCGCTTCGAGCATGGCGGCGAAGGCGAACAGGTCGGGCTCTCGCCCTGGTCCGCCGATCAGTTGCAGGCCGATCGGCAGCATGCCCGGCCGGTAGAGCGGAACCGCCAGCGACGGCAATGCCGTGAAGGTGATCGGCTGGGTATGAATGCCCAGATCCGCCCGCGCCGGAGACAGCGCGCCATCGATCAGGATGCGCGGATCGGCGATCGGCGGCGCGAAAGTCGGCGTCGCCGGGGCGAGCAGCACGTCGTAATCGGCCACCAGTGCCTCGATCCGGGCGCGGTATTCGGCGCGGAATGCCTGCGCCTCCTCGTAAAGCGCATCGGGCAGCAGGGCACCGGCCAGCAGGCGGTCGCGGACCTGCGGGTCGAAACCCATCGCATTCACCGCCAGCGCCTGGCGGTGAAGCGTGCCGCCCTCATAGGCGGTGATGATGAAGGCGGCAGAGCGCGCGCGAGCAATCTCGGGCAGTTCGATCAGCGGTGCATCGGGGGCGATGGCATCGATGGCGGCAAGCTGCTCGCCTTGCGCGTTCTCGCGGAAACGGCCGCCGAGGCGGGCGATGCGAAACTCGCTGCGGCTTGCGGGCTCGCGCCCTGCGAGTACCTGCCAGACCAGCGCCATATCCTCCACCGAGCGAGTGAAGGGGCCGATGTCGTCGAAGCTCTCGGCGAAGGGGAACACGCCGCCCAGCGGCAGGCCCTCATGCGTGGGCTTCAGGCCATAGAGACCGCACAAACTGGCGGGCACGCGGATCGAGCCGTTGGTGTCCGATCCCAGCGCGAAAGCGAGCAGCCCGGCCGCGACGACCGCAGCCGAGCCGCCCGAGGAACCGCCTGCAAGGCGGGAGGGATCGTGAGGATTGCGGGTCGTGCCGTAAGCCGCGTTGATCGTCGCGAAGCCGTAGGCGAACTCGTCCATGTTGAGAGTGGCGAGGCAGATCGCGCCCGCCGCCTTGAGCCTGGCCACTGCCTCGGCATCGGACCTGGCGGGGGCGGCGTCGACGTAGATCGTGGAGCCTGCCGTGGTCGGCAGCCCTTGGAGGTCGAACAGGTCCTTCACACCATAGAGCACGCCCGCCAGCGGCCCCGGATCGCGCCCGGCAGCCACCATCGCATCGACCGCGTCGGCCTCGGCACGAGCACGGTCGTGCAGGACGCGGGTGACGGCTACATGCTCGTCGGCGACCAGGGCGATCAGCACTTCTTCCACCATGGCGCGGGCGCTGAGCGTCCCGGCGCGCACGGCAGCTGCGGTTTGCGCGATCGACCTCATGCCGGTTCGCCGCGCATCGTGCGGACATGGCGCGCCAGCAGCGCGAGGTTGGCGGCAACGCCGGGCGCGCACTCGGGCAGGATCGGCAAGGCACGCGCGGCAGCCGCGGCGGCGATCTCCGCTTCGCCCTGCGGTACTTCAGGACGGGGGGAATTGGCGGGGTGTTCGGCCATGGTCTCGCGCGGTCGGAAGGGTCAGGAAGGTGCGCCACGTGACCGTCAAAGTCCACGCCCCGCACCCGGGTCCTAACTGCCTTGCCAGACCTGCGCGATCAAACGCAATGATCGGAACAGATCGTTGCAAAAATGAGAGCACCAACCCCATTCCAGTCTCGTCATTGCGAGCGAAGCGAAGCAATCCAGGGCAGCACCAAGCCGCGCTGGATTGCTTCGCTTCGCTCGCAATGACGAAAAAAGGGGGGAAGCGCCCTCCCCCTTCGCCGGTCACACCATCGTGTCGGGCCGCACCACGCGGTCGAACGTCGCTTCGTCCACCAGCCCCAGTTCCAGCGCCGCCTGCTTGAGCGTCTGGCCCTCGGCATGAGCGTGCTTGGCGATCTTGGCGGCGTTGTCGTAGCCGATTTCGGGCGCCAGCGCCGTCACCAGCATCAGCGAGCGGTCGAGCAGTTCGGCGATCCGCGCGCGGTTGGGCTCGATGCCGTCGATGCAGCGCTCGGCGAAGCTGATCATGCCGACCGAGAGCAGGTCGATCGAGCGGATCACCGCCGCCCCGATCAGCGGCTTGAACACGTTCAGCTCGAACGCGCCCTGCAGGCCACCGATGGTCGCGGCCTGATGGTTGCCGATCACCTGCGCGGACACCATCGTCAGCATCTCGCACTGGGTCGGGTTGACCTTGCCCGGCATGATCGAGCTGCCCGGCTCGTTCGCCGGCAGGTCCAGTTCGCCAAGGCCCGAACGCGGGCCCGAGCCCAGCCAGCGCACGTCGTTGGCGATCTTGGTCAGCGCCACCGCCAGCGTCGCCAGCGTAGAGGACAAGTGCACCAGCGGATCGTTGGAAGCGAGCGCCTCGAACTTGTTCTCGGCAGTGCGGAACGGAAGGCCGGTGAGACTCGCCAATTCGGCCGCCACGTCGACGTCGAAGCCCGGCACCGCGTTCAGCCCGGTGCCGACCGCCGTACCGCCCTGCGCCAGCGCGCTCACTTCGCCCGAGACGGCCGGTTCGATGCGGCCGCGCGCAAGGTGAAGCTGCTGGACGTAGCCGGAGAATTCCTGCCCCAGCGTCACTGGCGTCGCGTCCTGCAGGTGCGTGCGGCCGATCTTGACGATGTCCTTCCACGCTTCCGACTTGGCCTGAAGCGAGGAATGGAGCTGCGCCAGCGCGGGGTAGAGCTTGTCGTTCGCCGCGCGCGCCGCCGCCACATGAAGCGCGGTGGGGAAGCTGTCGTTCGAGGACTGGCCCATGTTCACATGGTCGTTGGGATGGACCGGCGACTTGCCGCCGCGCGTACCGGTCAGGATCTCGTTGGCGCGGCCCGCGATCACCTCGTTGACGTTCATGTTGGACTGCGTGCCCGAGCCGGTCTGCCAGATCACCAGCGGGAACTGGTCGTCGAGCTTGCCCGAGACGACTTCCTGCGCGGCGCTCTCTATGGCGTCGGCCACTTTCGCGTCGAGCCCGTGCTTGCGATTCACCCGCGCCGCCGCCTGCTTCACCAGCGCCAGGGCATGGACGATGGCGATCGGCATGCGTTCGGTCTCGCCGAAGGGGAAGTTCTCGATCGAGCGCTGGGTCTGCGCGCCCCAGTAGGCGCTGGCGGGTACGTCGATTTCACCGATGCTGTCGGATTCGCGGCGGGTTTCCATGGCTTCGAGACCTCCTTCGCTCATACAATGTCGTCAGCGGGTTAGATAAGGCACAAGTTCATCATGTCCATCGCTATTGCGACTTAGTTGCATATATTCACATGCAATCTCTGCAAGCCTGCTGCGTCCCACGCGCTTGACTGGCCAGGCAATTTGGCCGACCTCTGCGGTTCCCCCGAATACAGGATACCCCATGACCAAACGCCTTCTCGCCGGCCGCGAAGTCGCCGCCATCGGCCTCGGCTGCATGAACATCGCCTGGGCCTACGGCGAGGCGCCCGACCGCGCGGATGCGGTTTCGCTATTCCGCCATGCCCTGGACGCCGGTTGCGACCATTTCGACACCGCGAATATCTACGGCATGGGCGTCAGCGAGGAGACCCTGCGCGAGGCGATCATGGACCGGCGCGACGAATTCTTCCTCGCCACCAAGACCGGCATCGTGCTCGAAGGCGAGCGTCGCGGCACCGACTGCCGCCCGGAGAGCATCGCCGCCTCGATCGACGCCAGCCTCAAGCGGCTGGGCACCGACCATGTCGACCTGTTCTACATGCACCGGCTCGACCGCGACACGCCTATCGCGGATTCGGTCGGCGCGATGGCGCGGCTGATCGAGGCAGGCAAGATCGGGGCCTACGGCGTCTCCGAATGGTCGAGCGCCCATATCCGCGAGGCCCATGCAGTGCACCCGATGGCGGCGGTGCAGACCGAATATTCGCTCTGGACCCGCAACGTCGAGCTGGGCGTGCTCGACACCACGCGCGAACTCGGCATCGCGCTGGTCGCGTTCTCCCCGGTCGGACGCGGCGCGCTGTGCGGCGAGATCACCGCGCCCGAGCAGCTGGGCGGCAAGGACATCCGCCTGAGCATGCCGCGCTTCTCGGCAGAGCACTGGCCGGCCAACCTCGCGCTGATCGAGCAGCTTGCCGCCCTCGCCGCAGAAGCCGGGGCGACGCCCGCGCAGCTGTCGCTGGCCTGGGTACTGGCGCAGGGCGAGCACCTGCATGCGATCCCCGGCACCCGTTCGATCGCGCACTTCGACCAGAACCACGGGACGATGACGCTGGACATCGCGCCGGAGGTGATCGCGCGCGCCGGAGAGATCATCAACCAGCAGACGGTCAGCGGTCACCGCTACTCGCCGACCATGAATGCCTCGATCGACACCGAGGATTATTGAGGCGGGCGCAGTCTTTCCCGATGGGGCTTCGACAAGCTCAGCCTGAGCGGATTGGAAGGTTTACACCAATTCCGCTCACCCTGAGCTTGTCGAAGGGTCTGCTCACCCCAGCGGCTTCATCTCGCGGATCAGATCGATCAGCAGGCGAAGGCCCCTCGGCACTTGGCGCCGGCTGGAATAATAGATGAAGTAGCCCGGCCCCGGCGAGGCCCACTCCTGCAGCACCGCGCGCAATGAGCCGTCGGCCAGCAGCGGAGCGATGGCCGGTTCCGCCGCGTACATCAGGCCCATGCCGCTCAGGGCCAATGCGCGGCTGACGCTGCCGTTGTCGACGATGATGCCGCCGGGCACCGCCAGCGCGAGGGACTCCTCGCCCCGGTCGAAATCCCAGTTATACATACGCCCATTGCCGAGCCGCAGGCGGATGCACTGGTGGTGCATCAGGTCCTCGGGATGCTGCGGCTCGCCGTGCTTTGCGAAGTAGGCGGGCGCGCCTGCCACCACCCAGCGGAAATCGGGTGAAAGGCGCTGGGCAATCATATCCTCGGGCACGGTGCCGCCGAAGCGGATGCCTGCGTCGAAGCCCGCCTCGATCACGTCCACCATCGTGTTGTCCACGCTGATATCCAGTTCCACGTCGGGGTAGCGCGTGACGAATTCGGGCAGCACCGGCGCCAGCATCCGCATCGCCGCCTCGTCCGGGACGTTGAGGCGCACGCGGCCGGTGGGGGCGTCGCGGTGGAGGTTGAGCAGATCCTCGGCTTCGTGGATCGCGGCGAAGGGGTCGCGGATCGCGGCCTGCAGGTCTTCGCCCGCGGCCGTCAGCGTGACCGAGCGGTTGGTGCGGTTAACGAGCCGGACCTTGAGCCGCTCCTCCAGCCCGCGCAGCGAATGGCTGAGCGCCGAGGCGCTGACGCCCAGTTCGGTCGCTGCCTTGCGGAAGTTGCGGTGCCGCGCGATGGCGAGGAAATACGAAAGGTCGGCAAGATCGGAACGCCGGAAGGGCATTTACGGGTGTGTCCTGAAGATGATGACCCCAGCGTAGGCCGCAAAGCGCGCCGCTTCAATTCCTCCCCGCAAGCGGGGAGGGGGACCACCTGAAAGGTGGTGGAGGGGCACTCTCGGATTACGAGAGGTCACGTTAGCCGCCTGTGCCCCTCCACCATGCTTCGCATGGTCCCCCTCCCCCGTCGGAGGAGGATTCAGACCACTTCGCCCAGCTTGTCGAGGTGCTTGTCCAGCGTGATCGGATAATCGCGCACGCGCACGCCGGTGGCGTTGTAGATCGCGTTCGCCACCGCCGCGCCGACGCCGCACAGGCCCAGTTCGCCCACGCCCTTGGCCTTCATGGGAGAGACCTTGTCGTCCGCCTCGTCGAGGAACACGACCTCCTGATGCGGAATGTCGGCATGGACCGGCACTTCGTACCCGGCGAGGTCGTGGTTGACGAAGAAGCCGAAGCGCTTGTCGACCGCCAGTTCCTCCATCAGCGCGCCGCCCACGCCCATGGTCATCGCCCCGATGACCTGGCTGCGCGCCGCCGTGGGGTTGAGGATGCGCCCCGCCGCGCAGACCGCCAGCATGCGCCGCACGCGCGTCTCGCCGGTGTAGCGATCGACGGCCACCTCGACGAAGTGCGCGCCGAAGGTGGACTGCTGGAACTTCTTGCCTAGATCGCCGAACTCGATCGAGTCTTCCACCACGATCTCGCCGCCCTTGGCCGCAGCAGCAATGTCCGCGACGCGGTTGCCGACATGGACCTGTCCGTTCTCGAACACCGCCTCGCCCGGCCCGAGGCCCAGCTTAGTGACGATCGCCTCGCGCAGCTTGACGCAGGCGGCATAGAGCCCCGCCGTCGAGGAGTTCGCCCCCCACTGCCCGCCCGATCCGGCAGAGACCGGGAACGAGGAATCGCCCAGCTTCACCGTTACCTTGGCGAGCGGCACGCCCATCATCTCGGCCGCGGTCTGCGCCATGATGGTGTAGGTGCCGGTGCCGATGTCGGTCATGTCGGTCTCGACCGTCACCTGCCCCGAAGGGCTGAGGCGAACACGCGCGCCGGACTTCATGTTGAGGTTGTTGCGGAACGCCGCCGCCACGCCCATGCCGATCAGCCAGCGGCCGTCCTGCACTTGGCCCGGAGCCTTGCGCCGCGCCCAGCCGAAGCGCTCGGCGCCCTCCTCCAGACAGCGCACGAGATTGCGCTGCGAGAACGGGCGCTCGGGTTTCTCGGGATCGACCTGGGTATCGTTGATGACGCGCAGTTTCACCGGGTCCATGCCCAGCTTCTCGGCCAGTTCGTCGACGGCGATTTCCAGGGCCATCAGGCCCGGTGCCTCGCCCGGCGCGCGCATGGCGTTGGCTTCGGGCAGGTCGAGAACGGCGAGACGCAGCGCGGTCATGCGGTTGGCGCCCGCGTAGAGCAGCTTGGTCTGCTGCGTGGCGCTTTCCGGGCCGCCGCCTTCGAGATCGCCCGACCAGCTTTCGTGACCGATGGCGGTCAGCTTGCCGTCCTTCGTCGCGCCGAGGCGGATGCGCTGGATCGTCGCGGGCCGGTGCGTGGTGTTGTTGCCCATGAACGGACGCGTCAGCGCGACCTTGACCGGACGCTTGGCCGCCTTCGCGCCGAGCGATGCCATCAGCACGTCCGAACGCAGGAACAGCTTACCGCCGAAGCCGCCGCCGATATAGGGCGCGATCAGGCGCACGTTCTCAGGGGGAATCTGCAGCGTGCGGGCAAGGTCGCCCGCACCCCACGCGACCATTTGGTTGGCGCTCCAGACCGTGAGCTTGTCGCCCTCCCACGCGGCAATGGTGGCATGCGGCTCCATCATCGCGTGGCTCTGGTCGGGCGTGGTGTACATCTGGTCGAGCTGCACCGGCGCGGCGGCGAAGGCTCCCGCGAAGTCGCCCACGGCGGTCGGCGCGTCCGAACCGGTGGCATCGGGCGCATCGACCTTGGCCACGGCGAGGTCGAAGGCGCCGCCGTCACGCGCATAATCGACGTCGATCAGCGCGGCGGCGGAGCGGGCCTGCTCGAAGGTTTCGGCGACGACCACGGCGATGGCCTGGTGGTAGTGCTGGATCTTCGGGCCGCCGAGCAGCATCGCGGTGTTGAAGTTGCCCTTAGCGATCTTGCCCGCGTTGCGGTGCGTGACCACGGCGACCACCCCCGGCGCGCGTTCGGCGCGGGAGGTGTCCATCGAGCGGATCGTGCCCTTCGCCACCGCCGAGCCGACGACGTAGCCGTAAGCCGGTTTCCCCGGCAGTTCCTGATGCTCGTAGGCGTAAGGCGCGTGGCCGGTGACCTTGAGCGGGCCGTCGATGCGCGTGGTGGGCTTGCCGACGACCTTCATGCGGTCGATCGGGTTGGTCCCTGCGGGTTGGTCGAACTTCATGCCTTTGCCTCCGCAAGAACCGCCGCGATGGTGCGCTGGGCGAGGGTCAGCTTGAATGCATTGTCCTCGCGCGGGGTGGCTCCGGCGAAGAGGCGCTCGGCGACGGCCTTCGAGCCCTTGGGCAGCAGGGCGTCGGCTTCCTCGACACGCCACGGCTTCGGCGCGACGCCGCCGAGGGCGACGGCGCCCTTCCCGTCCTTGCCGATCACCGCCGCGACGGAGACGAGCGCGAAGGCGTAAGAGGCACGGTCGCGAACCTTGCGATAGATATGCGTACCGCCCTTGGGCTTGGGGAGCGCGACGGAAATGATCATCTCGCCCTTCTCCAGCGCGGTTTCGACGTGCGGGGTCTGGCCCGGCAGCGTGTGGAAGTCGGCGATGGGGATGGCGCGGGTGGTGCCGTCGGGGCGGATCGTCTCGACCGAGGCATCGAGCACGCGCATCGCCACCGCCATGTCGCTGGGATGCGTGGCGATACAGGCGTCGCTGGTGCCGATCACGCCGAGCGGACGACTGAAACCGCCGATCGCCGCGCAGCCCGAGCCGGGCTTGCGCTTGTTGCAGGGCATGTTGACGTCGTAGAAATACGGGCAGCGGGTGCGCTGGAGCAGGTTGCCCGCCGTCGTCGCCTTGTTGCGCAGCTGGCCCGAAGCGCCCGCAACGAGCGCGCGGGTGAGCACGCCGTAGTCCTTGCGCACGCGCGCGTCGGCGGCGAGGTCGGTGTTGCGGACCAGCGCACCGATGCGCAGGCCTCCGCCTTCTATCGGTTCGATCTTGTCCATGCCGAGGCCGTTGACGTCGATCAGGTGCGTCGGCGTCTCGATCTCCAGCTTCATCAGGTCGAGCAGGTTGGTGCCACCCGCGATGAAGCGCGCGCCCGGCGTCGCGGCGACTTTCGCAGCCGCATCCTGCGCGCTCGTGGCGCGCTCATAGGTGAACGGCCTCATGCCTTCACTCCTGCGACCTGAGCCATGGCTTCGGCAATGTTGGAGTAAGCGCCGCAGCGGCAGATGTTGCCGCTCATGCGCTCGCGCATCTCGGTCGTCGTCATCGGCGAGGGTTTGGAGACGTCGGCCGTGACGTGGCTGGGCACGCCGGCGCGGATTTCCTCCAGTACCGCGACGGCCGAGCAGATCTGGCCCGGGGTGCAGTAGCCGCACTGGTAGCCGTCATGCTCGACGAAGGCGGCCTGCATCGGGTGCAGGTTGTCGGGGCTGCCGAGGCCTTCGATGGTGGTCACCTCGTCGCCCTCGTGCATCACCGCCAGGGTCAGGCACGAGTTGATGCGGCGGCCGTTGACGATGACCGTGCAGGCGCCGCACTGGCCGTGGTCGCAGCCCTTCTTGGTGCCGGTCAGCTTCACATGCTCGCGCAGGGCATCGAGCAGCGTGGTGCGGGTGTCCAGCTCCAGCCGGGTCGCCTTGCCGTTGATCTTGAGGTTGACGGCGGCATGCGGCGGCGCGGCGGTCTGAGCCTGTGCCATCGCCACGTTGCCCGGGCCGAGCGAACCGGCGATCGCCGCGCCCGTCGCACTGGTCTTGAGAACGTCGCGCCGAGAGATCGCTCCGTATCCTTCCGTCATGGGTGATGCTTTCGTTTAAGAGACGACCACGGCAAAACCGCAGCCGGTTCACGCCTTCCTTGCCCAAGGCGCGCCCTATGTGATCATCAACCCACTCTGCCCGGATAAGTTGCCCGGCGCTACGGCTTCACGATTGCATGCGATGTTGAGTAATGTTCATCACTGTGCACAGCATAACTATACACGGCAGGATATAGTACCGTCCCGCATGTCGATGTTGGATTACATCTCTTCTCGTCATTGCGAGCGCAGCGAAGCAATCCAGAGCGGCGCAAGACTGCCCTCGATTGCTTCGCTTCGCTCGCAACGACGATGCAGGCTCTAGGCCGTGGCCACGCGGTCCAGCGGATTTTCGCGGCGGGTGTCGGGCAGCATCAGCGCCGCCACCAGCGACACCACGCAGAACGCGGTGACGTACCAGTAGAAGCCCTGCTCCATCCCGATCTGCTTGAAGGCGAAGGCCACGTTCTCCGCCGTGCCGCCGAACAGCGCGTTGGCGACGCCGTAGGCAAGGCCCACACCCAGCGCGCGGACATGGACGGGGAACAGCTCCGCCTTGAACAGCCCGCTGACGGAGGTGTAGAAACTGCAGATCGTCAGCCCCGCCGCGATCAGCAGGAACGCGGTGACGGGGCTTTTCGTCACCGCCAGCGCGCTGAACAGCGGCACCGTGAACACCACGCCCAGCGCGGCGAAGGCGACGATGTTGTTGCGCCGCCCGATCCGGTCGGAGAGCAGGCCCATCAGCGGCTGCTGGATCATGAACACGATCAGCACCGCCGTCATCATCAGCGTCGCCGTCTCCTTGGCCATGCCTACCGTCAGGACGAGGAACTTCTGCATATAGGTGGTGAAGGAATAGAACATCAGGCTGCCGCCCGCCGTCAGCGCCGCAACGATCAGGAAGGCGCGGGTCGAGTGGCGGAATAGTTCCGCAAGGCTTCCAGCCTCGGCGCCCTCGCGGTCCTTGGCGTCGGCGGTTTCGTGCATGTGGTCGCGCAGCAGCACGATGCATCCGGCGGCGACGGCCCCGATCAGGAAGCCGATGCGCCAGCCCCAGGCCTTCATCCCGGCGTCGCCCAAGAGCTGCTGCAGCACCAGGATCACCAGCGTCGCGGTCAGCTGCCCGCCGATCAGCGTGACGTACTGGAACGAGGACCAGAACCCGCGTCGCTTCGGCCCGGCGATCTCGGAGAGATACGTAGCCGCCGTGCCGTACTGCCCGCCGGTCGAGAAGCCCTGCAGCATGCGTCCCACCAGCAGCAGCGCCGGGGCCGCGACGCCGATCGTCGTGTATGTCGGCAGCGCAGCAATCAGCAGCGCCCCCGCACCCATCATCAGCACCGAGACGACCATCGCCTTCTGCCGCCCGTGCCGGTCGGCATAGCGCCCGAAGAACCATCCGCCGATCGGCCGCATCAGGAAGCCCACCGCGAAGATGCCGCTGGTCGCCATGACCTGCACCAGCGCGTCGCTCTTGGGGAAGAACTCCGAGGAGAAATAGAGCGCGGTGAAGGCGTAGACGTAGAAGTCGTACCACTCGATCAGATTGCCCGCAGAGCCCGCGACGATGGCCTTGAGGCGCATCCTGTCCGTCAGTTGCGGCGCTTCGGGGGTGGGTTCGATCGTGAGGGGGTGCGACATCCAAAACCTTTCATCATCCAGAACCGCTGGCAGGTTGTACCGAGGGGGCTTCGCCAAGCTCAGCCTGAGCGGAATTGGGAATTTACACTACCCCCGCTCACCCTGAGCCTGTCGAAGGGTCAGGCACAATTTGTCGAAGCCCCATCAGATCGGCAACGCCGTCGTCGCCTTGATCTCCGACAGCGCGACCGTCGAGGTAATTTCCTGAACGCCGGGAAGCTGGGACAGCTTCTCGAAGAAGAAGCGCTCATAGGCGCTGATGTCCTCGGCGACCACCCGGATCATGAAATCGACCGAGCCCAGCAGCACGTAGCAGTCCAGAACCTCTGGATATTCGCGGATCTTGGCGGCGAATTCGTCGAGGTTGGCGCGGCCGTGGGCGTTCAGCTTCACCTGCACGAAGACATGCGCGTTGAGGCCCACCTTGTGCCGGTCGACGATCGCCACGCGGCGCTGGATGAAGCCCTCGCGCTCCAGCCGGTCGATCCGCCGCCAGCAGGGCGAGGGGGACAGGCCCACCCGCTCGGCGATCTGCGCCGTGGTCTGATTCGCGTCGCGCTGCAGTTCGCGGAGAATTTTTCGCTCATATGGATCAAGCTCGGTCATTTTCACCGAATATCACGGCACACCCGACTTCGTCGCGTCGAATTTTCCGTAAAGCACTCCAAATGAGGTCAGAACGCTCTCGCCCGCAGCGGCATAATGCAGGGGCTAACACCACTCCCGCATGGAGCCTTGACGATGGTTGCCCAGACCCGGCGCATGATGCCGCCGATCGAATATGTCCGCCTGTCCGACGAAGCCGCCGGTCTTGACGGCATTATCGCCATTCACTCCACCGCGCGCGGGCCTGCGGCGGGCGGCTGCCGCCTGTGGACATACGACGACCCCGAAGCCGCCATGCGCGACGCCTTCCGGCTGGCCGAGGGCATGAGCTACAAGAACGCCATGGCCCACCTGCCGCTCGGCGGCGGCAAGGCCGTGCTACGCCGCCCCGCCGGTGACTTCGACCGCCGCGCGTTGTTCGAGGCATTCGGCGAGGCGGTCGAGAAGCTCGATGGCCGCTACGTCACCGCCGAGGACGTCGGCACCGGCGTCGCCGACATGGAGTGCGTGGCCCGCCATACCCGCCATGTCGCCGGACGCACCGCGCTGCCGGGTCTGGCCGGCGGCGATCCCTCGCCCTGGACGGCGCTCGGCGTGTTCGAGGCGATGAAGGCGGCGGTCGAGTTCCGCTACGGAAGCGGCCTTGCGGGCGTGACGGTGGCGATCTCCGGCGTCGGCAATGTCGGCGCGGGGCTGGCGCGGCTGCTCCACGGCGCGGGCGCGAAGCTGGTGGTTGCCGACATCGACCCGCTGCGCTGCGCGCGTCTCGCCGAGGAAACCGGCGCGCGGATCATGGGGATCGCGGGCATCGCCGCCGTGGAGGCCGAAGTCTTCGCGCCCTGCGCGCTGGGCGGTGCGCTAGATGACGCGACGGTCGAGGCATTGCACGCAAAGGTCGTGTGCGGTGCGGCCAACAACCAGCTTGCCGCGCCGCATGTCGCGGACCTGCTGATGGAGCGCGGCATTGCCTATGCCCCGGACTACGTCGCCAACGCGGGTGGCATCATCAACGTCGCGGCCGAATACCTCGGCGAGAGCGAAAGCGAAGTGCGCGGCCGGGTCATGGCGATCGGTCCGCGCATGCGCGAACTGCTGGACACCGCCGCCAGCGACGGTCTGCCGCCGCCGGTCGTGGCCGATCGCATGGCCGAGGAACTGATGCGGCCGGAGACGGTGGCGGCTTAATAGAGGCCCACCCCTGCCCCCTCCCGCAAGCGGGAGGGGAATGAGAGGTCACTCTCGTTTACACGTCTTCATTCCCGCGAAGGCGGGAACCCAACTGATGACAGAGCCTGTTGCACCGGCATCAGATGGGTCCCCGCCTTCGCGGGGATGACGGATTTTAGAACGAGGGGGTGGGCAACCCCCACCCCTCCCCCATCAGAACGCCGCGTCTTCCAGCGCCATCATCGAGGCCTTGCCCGCCTTGATCGCCAGGAACGCTGCCGTCGTCTGCGGCAGGATGCGGTCGAAGTAGAACTGCGCCGTCGCCAGCTTCGCCTTGTAAAAGCCCGCGTCCTCGCTGCCTTCGCCCAGCCTGTCCCGCGCGATCATCGCCGACTTCGCGAAGCAGTAGGCCATCGCCACCAGCCCCATCAGCCGCAGGTAATCAGTCGCCGCAGCGCCTGCTTCCTCGGGATCCTTCATGCCCTTCTGCGCGATGGTGCCGGTGGAAAGCTGCAGCGCACCGAACGCCTTCTCCAGCGCGGCGATCATCGGACCGAACTGCGCGTCCGCCTTGTTCGCCTCGACGAAAGCCGACACCGGATGGAAGAAGCTGCGCAGATAGCGCCCCATGTGCGCGGGCATCTTGCGGCCCACCAGATCGAGCGCCTGGATGCCGTTGGTGCCCTCGTAGATCATCGCGATGCGCGCATCGCGGGCGTACTGCTCCACGCCGCTCTCGGCGATGTAGCCGTGACCGCCATAGACCTGCACCGCCAGATTGGCGCTTTCGTGGCCGAGGTCGGTGAACAGCGCCTTCACCACCGGGGTCATCAGCGCGATGAAGTCCTCGGCGTTCTGCTTCACCGCCGGGTCGGTGGCGTGCTTCTCGGCATCGAGCGCGCGGCTGACCCAGCCGCCCAGCGCACGGCAGCCTTCGTTGTAGGCGCGCATCGTCATCAGCATGCGGCGCACGTCGGGGTGGACGATGATCGGATCGGCCGGGCCGTTCGGGTTCTTGACGCCTGAGAGCGATCGGCCCTGCAGGCGGTCCTTCGCGTAGTAGACCGCCGACTGATAGGCCGCCTCGCCGACGCCAAGGCCCTGCACGCCCACCGAGACGCGCTCGGTGTTCATCATCTTGAACATGGCCTCCATGCCCTTGCCCGGCTTGCCGACGATCCAGCCGGTGCTCTCGTCGAAGTTGAGCTGGCAGGTGGCCGAGGCCTTGAGCCCCATCTTGTGCTCGATCGCCGCGACCGAGACCCCGTTCGACGGACCGGGGGTGCCGTCGTCCTTCGGCAGGTACTTGGGCACGAGGAACAGACTGATCCCCTTCACGCCCTCTGCCGCATCGGGCAGCCGCGCGAGGACGAGGTGGACGATGTTGGGCGTCAGGTCATGCTCGCCCGCCGAGATGAAGATCTTGGCGCCGGTCAGCTTGTAGGACCCATCCTCCTGCGGCACGGCTTTCGTGCGCAGCATTCCAAGGTCGGTGCCGCAGTGCGGCTCGGTAAGGCACATCGTGCCCGACCATTCGCCCGAGACCATCTTCGGCAGGTAGAACTGCTTCAGATCCTCGCTGGCGTAAGCCTCGATCGCAGTGGTGCCGCCGTGCGTCAGGCCGGGGTAGAGGCTGAACGAGAGGTTGGCCGAGCAGATCATCTCCTCGGTCATCTTGTTCACCGCCTCGGGCAGGCCCTGCCCGCCCCACTCGGGATCGGACGCGAGCGCGCACCAGCCGCCGTCGCGGAACATCTCGTAGGCTTCCTTGAAGCCCTTGGGGGTGCGGACCACGCCGTTTTCCAGCACGCAGCCCTCGATGTCGCCCGAGCGGTTGAGCGGCAGCAGAACTTCCTGCGCCACTTTGGCCGCCTCTTCGAGCACGGCGTCGACGAGGTCGGGGCTGAATTCCTCCAGCGCCTCCAGATTGCCGAAGCCGTCGTCCTGATGGAGTTCGTGGATCACGAACCGCATGTCGCGCAGGGGCGCCTCATAGACTTGCATGTGTCACTCTCCTCGGGCGGCGCGGTGGCCGCCCTGTTATCTTAATTGCGCAGCGGCTTGCCGGTTTCGAGCATGTGCTCCACCCGGGCGATCGAACGCGGGCTGCGCACCAGCCGCATGAACGCCTCGCGCTCCAGCTTGAGCAGTTCCTGTTCGCTCACCACATCGACCAGATCGGCCTCGCCGCCGGTCAGCACCGTCGCCAGCGCGTCGGAGACGACCATGTCGTAGTCGGTGGCCTTGCCCTGCTTGCGGAAGCCCTCGGCCGCCATCGACAGCGCGGTGCGGCCACTCTCGCCGGGCAGACGGAAGTGCGGGGCCTCGCGCGGCTTGTAGCCATCGACCAGCGACAGTGCCTTCTGCTTGGCGTCGTAGAGCAGGCGGTCGCGGTTCATGGTGATCGCATCGTCCGCGCGCAGGAACAGCATCTCCTTCGCCTGCGCGGCCGACTTCGATACCGAGGCGGTGGACACCGTCTCGAACACCTTGGCGACAGCGGGCATCGGCCCCTTGGGCATCATCGGATTGCTCTGCCAGCGGTCGAGCAGTTCGCCATTGCCGCCCCAGCCCGGGACAAGGCCGACACCGCATTCGACGAGGCCCATGTACAGCTCGGCATGGGCCTGGATCGCGTCGCAGTGGAGCAGGATCTCGCACCCGCCGCCCAGCGCCATGCCCGCCGGCGCGCCGACCACCGGGAACGGCGCGTACTTGAGGCCCTTGTACGCCATCTGCCCACCGGCGACGAGCTTCTCGATCTCGCTCCACGCGGCGATATTCACCGCGAAGATCGCGAGGCCGAGGTTGGCCCCCGCCGAGAAGTTGTCGGCGTCGGTGTAGACAACCAGGGCCTTGTACTTCGAAGCCACCAGCGGGATCGCCTCGACGATCAGCTTCATGACCTCGCCGTCGAGCGCGTTCATCTTGCCGGTGAATTCGAGGGCGGTGACACCGTCGCCGATGTCCCACAGCGCGGCGGACGCATTCTTAAGCAGCGGTTTGCCTGCCAGCTTCACGTCGGCGAGGCTGATGACGCCTTGGGGGCGTTTAATGTCCCCGTAGGTGCCGTTGAGTGCCAGTGCCTGTCGCACCCCGTTTTCGATGCGATAGAACGGCCTGTCGCCCGCGACCTTCAAGATTTCAGGGACCGGTTTTCCTTCGGATTCAAGGCGCTGTGCCAGCCAGGCGGCGCCCAGCTTGTCGATCATCTCGAACGGCCCGGCCTTCCAGTTGTAGCCGAGCTTCATCGCATCGTCGATCGCAACCACATCGTCCGCCGCTGAGGGAACCAGCGAGGCCGCATAAGCCAGCGTCCCGCCCAGAACCGCCCAGGCGTACTCGCCGATCGGCCCCTTGGTCTCGACCAGCGCGCGCAGGTCGCCGCGGCCCGCCTTGCCCAAGGGACCGGCGGCGCGGATGGTCTCGCGGTATTCGCCGGTCGCAAGGTCGATGGTCTCCTTGCGGCGGCCCATCTCCTTGTTAAGGCGGTAGAATCCGCCCTTTCCCTTGCGTCCGGTATAGCCGTCGGCGATCATCTTTTCGATAAGCGGATGGCTGCGCGCGATGGCGTGGTAGGGGTCGTCCTTGGGCAGCGTCGAGGTCAGGCTGGCCTGCAAATGCGGCATCAGGTCGATTCCGACGAGATCGACGAGGCCGAAAATCCCGGTCTTGGGCACGCCCATGGGCTTACCCGCGACGGCATCGGCCAGTTCGACGCTCAAGCCTTGGTCGAAGGCCGCGTTGAGGCCCAGCTGAATCCAGTAAGTGCCTATGCGATTGGCAATAAATCCCGGCGTGTCCTTGGCCTTCACCACCGTCTTGCCCATCGCCACGTCAGCGAATTGCTCGACCTTGGCGGCGACACCGGCATCGGTATCCGGCCCGGTCACGATCTCCAGCAGCCGCATGTAGCGCGGCGGGTTGAAGAAGTGGGTGATGAGGAAGTCGCGCCTGAACGCCTCGGAACGGCCATCGACCAGCTGCGCCAGCGGGATCGTCGAGGTGTTGGACGACACCGCCGTCCCCTCGCGCTTCACCGCCTCAAGCCTGGCATAAAGGCCCTGCTTGATGTCGAGACGCTCGATGACGGCCTCGATCACCCAGTCGCATTCGGCAATCTTTTCAAGGTGATCCTCGATGTTGCCGGTCTCGACGAGCTTGGCGGCGGCCTTGCTCATGAACGGCGCGGGCTCGGTCTTGAGCATCTTCGCCACCGCGCCTTCGGCCACGGCATTGCGGTTCGCGCCATCCTTCGGGACGATGTCGAGCAGCAGCACCGGCACGCCCGCGTTGGCGACCTGCGCGGCGATCCCGGCACCCATAGTGCCCGCGCCGATGACGCAGACTTTCTTGATGGTGCCGCTCATTCCACCGCCTCCAGAACGGTGGCGATACCCTGACCGCCGCCGATGCACTGGCTGGCGAGCGCGTACTTGCCGCCCTCGCGCTTGAGCAGCGATGCCGCCTTGCCGACGATGCGCGCACCGGTCGCGCCAAGCGGGTGGCCGATGGCGATGGCGCCGCCGTCGATGTTCACCTTGGCGGTGTCGAGGTTCAGGTCCTTGATGCAGGCAAGTGCCTGGGACGCAAAGGCTTCGTTGAGTTCCACGACGTCGAGGTCACTGGCGGAAATCCCCGCGCGCTCCAGCGCCTTCTGGCTCGAGAGGATCGGGCCGAGGCCCATCGTCTCGGGTGCGCAGCCGGAGATCGCGACCGACTTGATGCGGGCGAGGATCGGCAAGCCGTGGGCGCGCGCGTATTCCTCGGTGGTCACCAGCACCGCGCTGGCGCCGTCGGTCAGCGGCGAGGACGTGCCCGCCGTCACCGAACCGTTGGCATCGAACGCGGGCTTGAGGCCAGCAAGAGCTTCGGCGGTGGTTTCGGGACGGATCGTACCATCTTCGCTGACGGTGCCGCCCTTGGTTTCGATGGGGACAATCTCGTCGGCCAGCTTGCCGGCTTCGCGCGCGGCGGCGGCCTTCTTCTGGCTCTCGACGGCGAGCGCTTCCTGTTCGCCGCGCGAAATCTGATACTGGGTGGCGACGTTTTCGGCCGTCTCGCCCATGCCGATGTAAGCGGCGGTCGACTTGGCCAGCGCCGGGTTCGGCAGCGGATTGAAGCCGCTCATCGGCACCCGGCTCATCGATTCGATACCGGCGCAGATGAACACCTCGCCAGCCCCTACGGCGATCTGACCCATGGCGATGTGAATCGCGCTCATCGAGGAGCCGCAGAAACGGTTCACCGTCATCCCGCCGACCGACTGCGGCAGTCCCGCAATCTGACCGATCAGGCGCGCGACGTTAAGCCCCTGCTCTCCCTCGGGAAAAGCACAACCGACGATAATGTCCTCGATATCGGCGGGCTCCACGCCGGTCTTGGAAATCAGCCCCCGGATCACCTGCGCGGCGAGGTCGTCGGGGCGGACGCGGGCGAGTGCGCCCTTGTTGGCCAGGTGAAACGGCGAACGGGCGTAGCCCGCGATCACGACGCTTTGCATGCATTCCTCTCCATGGGCGGACCCGGCCGGCTTGAGTGCCGAATCCATAGCGATCCTCGTTCTCCCGAACGTCTTCCCTTAAGGTGCGAATCTTTCCCTATACGTCAAGCAAATTTTGGGATATGCCGAGTCCATCCGGTCGGGATCGGTCGTCACCTGCGAAGTCAGGGGCACGGTTCCAGCTTAGAAATCCGGGCGAGAGAGATGGAGAGGTCGCAAATGCACTTCCTTAAACTGACAACGCTGGCGTTGGGTTCCAGCGCCGCCATCGTCACCGCATCGCCGGTGCTGGCGGCGGATGCGGGCGCGCTGGCCGGCTCGTGGCGCACGCCTGCCAAGCATGGCGTGGTCGAGATCGAACGCTGCGGCGGTTCGATCTGCGGCAAGCTGGTGTCTTCCGAGAACATCCTGAAGAACCCGGAACTCAAGGACATCAACAACAAGGACGCGTCCAAGCGCGACCGCCGCCTCAAGGGACTTCAGATCCTCGGCGGCTTCAAGCAAGACGGCAACGCCTGGTCGGGCGGGACGATCTACAACCCGGAAGACGGCGGCACCTACAAGGCCACGATCACCCCGGCGGGCGCGGACACCCTCAAGCTCAAGGGCTGCATCGTCTGGCCGCTATGCAAAACCCAGACATGGACGCGGATCAAGTAGCCCGCACGGCAGTTAAGTAGCTGCCAAAAAGCAATTACCTAGGGAGAGTACCGAATGCATACCAAGTACAACCGCATCTTCCTTGCGAGCGCGGCCAGCGTCGTCGCCTTCGCGTGGAGCGGATCGGCGAGCGCGCAGGCGTTCTACCTTCAGGAGCAGTCCGTCCGCGGACAGGGCCGCGCCTTCTCGGGCGAGGCGGCTGATACCGGCGTCGATTCCCTCTGGTGGAACCCGGCTTCGATCGCGGGCATGCAGGGCGGCGAGGCATCCGTGCGCGCCAGCGCGATCCTGCCGCGCGGCAAGGTCGTGGACAACGGCACCGTGATCGTGCGGCCGCTGCAGGCCCCGGCCTCGGTCGGCGGCAATCCGGTGGCGAAGAACCCGATCGATAACGGCTACCTGCCTTCGGGAGCGATCGCCTATGGGTTTGGCCGCGTGGCGGTGGGCCTGTCGCTGACGGCACCCTATTCGTTCACCACCGACTACGACGCCGACAGCTGGGCGCGCTACAGCGCCGACAAGACCAAGCTGCGCACTTACGACATCCAGCCCTCGATCGCGGTGGAACTGGCCAAGGGCCTCTACATCGGCGGCGCGGCGAACATCGAGTACGTCGATGCGACGCTGGGCAACTACCTCCCCAACCTGTCGCCGCTGCTCGCGGACGGGCACCAGACGCTCAAGGGCAACGGCTGGGATGTGGGCTGGTCGGCCGGTGTGCAGTACCATGACGGCCCGGTCTCGCTGGGCTTTGCCTACAAGTCCTCGATCAAGCACAAGCTGGATGGCACGGTGACGCTCGAAGGGCTGGCCGGTCCGCTCGCAGCGCAGAACGGTACGATCGACGCCAAGGCTTCGTTCAGCACACCGTGGATGTTCATCGGCAGCGCCCGCGCGCAGATGAGCAAGAGCCTGACCCTCAACGCGCAGGTCGTGCGCATGGGCTGGAGCGAGTTCGACACCATCGACATCGGCGCGCCGATCAACCAGTCGATCCCCGAGAACTACCGCAACAGCTGGACCTGGGCGATCGGCGCCGATTATCAGGTCAACCCGCAGTGGGTCCTGCGCACCGGCTTCCAGCGCGGCATCACCCCGACGCAGGACGGTAACCGCGACGCGCGCGTGCCGGACAGCAACCGCTGGAACTTCTCGGCAGGCACCAGCTATTCGCCGAGCCCGGCCTTCACCATCGACGCGGCGGCCTCGTACATCACCTTCAAGGATGCGCCGATCGACCGCATCACCGCTGCCTATGCGGGCACGGCGGTGCAGACGCCGGTGATCACCAACGGCGAGCTGAAGGACGCTTCCGCTCTTGTCTTCTCCCTCGGCGCAAGGATGCACTTCTAATGATCGACGCGGCGACGATCGGCGGGGTCGCTCCCGCCACTGCCTCCTCAACGACGGACGAGATGCCGCCGATCGCGCCGCGTCTTCTGACCGACCTGCTCGACCATGCCGTGGACGCCCACGGGCCATGGCCGGCGGTCGACTTCATGGGCCGCAAGTGGACATATTCGGAAATCGGCGCGCTTGCGAAGCGAGCCGCCCGCGGCCTGCAGGACCTTGGTGTCACCAAGGGCACCCGTGTCGGCCTGTGCCTGCCCAATACGCCCTACTACGTGGTCGCTTACTTCGCGGTGCTGCGGATTGGCGCTGTCGTGGTGAACTTCAACCCGCTCTACACCGAGCGCGAGATGGCGCATCAGGTCACCGACTCCGGCTGCGAGGTGATGATCGCCACCGATCTCGCGCTCTGCCTGCCCAAGCTGGAGCCGCTGGTGGGTAAGACCTGCCTCAAGCGCGTGGTCGTCTGCCCCTTCGCCGACGCCCTGCCCGCGATCAAGCGCCGCGCCTTCCTGCTCTTCAAGCGCCACGACATCGCGCATGAGCCGCACGACTTGCGCTATGCCCGCTGGGCGAACCTGATCGCCCGCGATGCCGAGCCGGACCCGGTCGAACGCCATCCCAACGATCTCGCCGTGCTGCAGTACACCGGCGGCACCACCGGCGTCCCCAAGGGCGCGATGCTCAGCCATGCGAACCTCGCCGCCAATTCGGCGCAGATGATCGCGCATGTCGGCCACATGCCCGAGCATCAGGAGCGCACCCTGGGCGTCCTGCCACTGTTCCACGTCTTCGCGCTGACGACGGTGCTGAACTACTCGGTCGACACGGCGGCGGAAATGATACTGCTCCCCCGTTTCGAGATGAAGTCCTTCCTCGCCACCGCCAAGCGCACGAAGCCGACGCAGTTCTTCGGGGTGCCGACGCTCTACACCGCGCTCAACCACCAACAGCTTCACGGCGAGTTCGACAACGTACGCGTCTGCATCTCCGGCGGCGCGCCGCTGCCGCTGGAGGTCCGCCGCGAGTTCGAGGAGAAGACCGGGGTGAACGTCGTCGAGGGCTACGGCCTCTCCGAAGCAAGCCCGATCATCGCCTGCAACCCGCTCGAAGGGCTGGTCAAGGACAACGCCTGCGGCCCCGCCTTCCCCGGCACCGCGCTGGAAATCCGCGATCCCTCCGACCCCACCCGCCTTTGCGCGCCCGGCGAAAAGGGCGAAGTCTGCGCGCGCGGCCCGCAGATCATGCAGGGCTACTGGGGCCGTCCCGAGGACACCGAGAAGACCTTCATCTACGGTGCCCTGCGCACCGGCGATATCGGCTATCTGGATGAGGACGGCTATCTGTTCCTCGTCGACCGGATCAAGGACGTGATCCTCTGCGGGGGCTATAATGTCTATCCGCGCATCATCGAGGAAGCGCTTTACGAGCATCCGATGGTCGCCGAGGCGGTCGTGATCGGCATCCCCGATGCCTATCGCGGGCAGGCTCCCAAGGCATTCGTAGTGCTGCACGGGGGGGACATCCTGGATCAGGAGACATTGCTGGACTTCCTGCGTGAACGGCTGAACAAGATCGAGATGCCCGCCTCGATCGAGTTCCGGGATTCGCTCCCCAAGACCATGGTAGGCAAGCTGTCCAAAAAAGACCTCGTCGCGGAAGAAGCTGCCAAGCGTGAGGGCCAAAACTCTGGCCAAGGCTCGGGCGGAACCACAGCTTGAGCGCCGCGCCCGCTCCCGAACCGCCGCAACTTCTGGGCATCCAGGAAGCCGCAACCCTGCTCGGCGTGACGATGCGCACCTTGCGCTTCTATGAGGACAAGGGCCTGATCGCGCCGCAGAGGGTCGGCACCACCCGCATCTATTCGCGGCGCGAGGTCGGGCGGATGCAACTGATCCTGCGCGGCAAGCGGCTCGGTTTCTCGATCCGGGAGATCAAGGAGTTCCTCGATCTCTACGACGTCGATCCCGAGCATCACGAACAGGTCCGCGCCCTCAAGTCCAAGGTCGGCGAGCGTATCGCCGACTTGCGCAAGCAGAAGCGGGCGATCGACCAGACACTGGAGGAACTGCTCTCGATCGAGCGGCAGGCCCTTGCGTGGCTCGAAGGCTCCCCGCTAAGGCCCGTCGATGACTGACCCTGCTGCTGCCGTCGCCGAACTGCGCGCTCTCCTCGAAGTCGAGGAGATCGACACCGACCTGTTCCGTGGCGGCGCCTCCGAGGAACGGCCCGGCCGCGTGTTCGGCGGGCTCGTGGTGGCGCAGGCGCTGGCGGCCGCCGCACGGGATCTGGCGGGCAGCGATCGGCAGGCGCACTCGCTCCACGCCTATTTCCTGCGCGCCGGGGATACGACGCGGCCGATCATCTACCGCGTGCTGCGCGACTTCGACGGCGGCAGCTTCGCCAACCGTCGCGTCGTGGCGATGCAGGGCGGCAAGCCGATCCTCAACCTGGCGGCCTCGTTCCATCGGCGCGAGGACGGCTTCGCCCACGCCGCCGCCATGCCGCAAGTGCCCTCGCCCGAGCAGTGCCCGGACCTCGTCACGGCACTCGCGGCGACGGGCCAGAAATTCCCGCAGGCCATGCTCGACCGCCTTGCCGCTTTCGAGATCCGGCCCGGCCCGCCCGCCGTGCAGGGCTCGGATACCCCTCACCAGTTCTTGTGGTTCAGGCTGGCCGCGCCGATCGACAGCGACGAAGTGCTCAGGCGCGTCGTGCTGACTTACGCCAGCGACTTCGCACTCGTTTCCACGGCGATCCTGCCCCATTCGAAGGCCATTTTCTCGCCCGGCATGCAGGTCGCCAGCCTCGACCATGCGGTGTGGTTCCATTCCACTCCGCCGGTGGACGACTGGCTGCTCTACGCGATGGACAGCCCCTGGGCCGGCCACGCGAGGGGCTTTGCGCGCGGTGCCCTCTACGACCGCGCGGGAACGCTAGTCGCCAGCGTGGCGCAGGAAGGACTCTGCCGCGCCGTCCCCGCTCAGGAACCGACCGCGTAGACCCCGAGGATCTGGTCGGCGACTTCATCGAGGGTGAGGCGCCCCGGCCGATACCACTCGCTCGCCGAATTGAGCGTGGCGAGCAGCAGGATGCGATAGATCGCCGGGTCGCGCCCCGGCTGCGGCGGCAGGGCATCTACGAGGTCCGCGAACAGTAGCTCGAACGCATCGCGCCGCGCGACCAGTTGCACGCGCACGGAGTCGGGCACCGCGCGAAAGTCGTTCATCAGCGGCATCGTCAGCGAGGCCGGGTCGAGCTGGATCGCCAGCAGCACCCGGCACGCCCTGGCCAGCCGCGCAGCGGGCTCCTCCACCCCTTCGATCGCCGCGCGGATGCGGTCTTCCGCCGCCTGCAGCGCCGCATCGTGGATGCGCACGAAAAGCGCGTCCTTGCTCTTGATGTAGTGGTAGAGCGAGCCGCCCAGCAGGCCCACCCGCTCGCCGATGTCGCGAATGCTGGTCGCGGCATAGCCCCGCTCGGCGAAGAGGGCAGCGGCGGCGGTCACGACCTCGTCCTCGCGCGACGGGTTCGACTTGTCGGGATGGCGTGCGTTCATTCGGCCTGCGTTGGCGCGCGGCCGACCGATCGGCAAGGAAATTCAAGGATCATGGCAACATCGCCTTGATTGTAACGATCGTTTGGTACAGTGAAATGGAAAGTAGCGCAAGCACGCAAGCCCCTGTGGAGACGACCATGCCCTCGACCTACCAGCCCCCCGTCGCGACGATGCGTTTCCTGCTGGAGCACGTGCTCGATTTCGACGCGCAGATGGCCGCGCTGCCGGGACTGGAGGAAGTGACGAGCGAGCTTGCAGGCGAAGTCCTGACGATGGCCGGTCGCATGTGCACCGAACGCCTAGCCCCGCTGAACCTGCCGGGCGACGCGGCGGGCACGAAGCTGGTCGACGGTAACGTCGTCACCGCACCGGGCTTCGCGGAGGCTTATGCGGAATTCGTCGAAGCGGGCTGGCCCGGCCTCGCAGGCGATCCCGAGTTCGGCGGACAGGGCCTGCCGCGCACCGTGCAGATCATGCTCGACGAGATGGTGTCCGCCGCCAACTTGTCCTTCGGCCTGTTCCCCGGCCTTACCCGGGGCGCGGCGGAAGCGCTTGCCGCACACGGCTCGGAAGAACTCAAGGCCACGTACCTCGGCAAGCTCGTGACCGGCGAGTGGTGCGGCGCGATGGCGCTGACCGAGGCTTCGGCGGGCACCGACCTCGGCCTGCTGCGCACCCGCGCCGAGCCACGCGGCGACGGCAGCTATGCGGTGACCGGAACCAAGATCTTCATATCCTCGGGCGACCAGGATTTCGGCAACAACATCGTCCACCTCGTCCTCGCCCGCCTGCCCGATGCTCCGGCCGGAGTGAAGGGCATCAGCCTGCTGCTCGTCCCCAAGTTCCTGCCCGGAGCCAGCGGCGCCTTCGACGAGCGCAATGCGATGTCGGTCGGCGCGCTCGAACACAAGATGGGCATCCACGCCCAGCCCACTTGCGTCATGAACTACGACGGCGCGACCGGCTGGCTGGTCGGCGAGGCCGGACGCGGGCTCAACGCGATGTTCACGATGATGAATGCCGAGCGCCTGTTCGTCGGCATCCAGGGGCTCGGCCTTGCCGATGCGGCGACGCAAAACGCGGTCGCCTATGCCCGCGAGCGCCTGCAGGGCCGCGCCGCTGACGGCCGCCCCGGCCCCGTGCCGATCATCGCCCATGCCGACGTGCGCAAGATGCTGCTCGCCTGCCGCGCCTTCGTGGAGCCCGCGCGTGTCCTCGCCGCATGGACCGCGATCCGCATGGACATCGCCGACCGCCACCCGGACGCCGCGACGCGCGATGCGGCCTCCGCCGACGTCGCCCTTCTGACGCCGGTGGTGAAGGCCGCCTTCACCGACTTCGGCTTCGAGACGACGGTGCTGGCGCAGCAGGTGTTCGGCGGCCACGGCTACATCCACGAAGCCGGGATGGAGCAGTTCGTCCGCGACGCACGCATCACCCAGATCTACGAGGGCACCAACGGCGTACAGGCCATGGACCTCGTCTCGCGCAAGGTCACGCTGAACGGCGGCGCCCCCTTGCGCGCCTACCTCGACGGAATCGCGGCCGACATCGACAAAAGCGACGCGAGCGACCTCGCCGTGCAGATGCGCGCCGCCCTCGCCATGCTGGAGGAAGCCAGCGCCACCATCGCGGCCGCATCGGGTGATGCCGATGCCCTCGGCGCGGCGGCTACGGAGTACCTCAACCTCTTCGCGCTGGTGTCGCTGGGCTGGATGTGGGTCCGCATCCTCGCCGCCGCCCCGGCGCTGGAGGATGCGCGCAGCCGCGACACCTACGCCGCCCTCGCCGCCTACTACGCGAGCTACGTGCTGCCCCGCGCAGGTCTGCACGCGGCCCGCATCGCCGCCGGTCCCGCCACGGTCATGGCGCCTGACGAAGCGCTGTTCTGAAAGCCTTTTCCCTGCCCCTCTCCGCTCGTCCCGCCGCCCGCCCGGCGTGACGCATAGGCTTGGCATCGTCTGCGCGAGGCAACCACTGCGCCTCGCAGGCTTTATGATGACAAAAGCACATACGGAGCATGGATGATAATGGGCGGGACACGGCTTGGCTGAACCGAATAGCGACATGCAAAGCCGGCGCTCCGATGCGATCCGCGTCGCGCGCGTCATCTGCATCGCGGGCATCGTCTACGTCCACGCCTGGACGGGACTCTCCGGCTACGAACTCGATCTGGCGCGCGGGACGCCGCAGGAGACCTTGCGCTGGGTCCTGATGGAAGGGTTCGGCCGCAGCGCGGTGCCGCTGCTGGGACTGATCTCCGGCTGGCTGGTCGCGGGCTCCTCGCGCACCCGTCACTGGGGACCGCACGTCGCCCGCAAGGCGCGCACGATCCTGCTGCCGATGGTGCTGTGGAACGCTCTGGCGGTGCTGCTGGTATCGGGCGCGGCATGGCAGTTCGGGCTCGCCGCGCCTATGCCGCAATCGGTGCGCTGGCTGGTCGAGGAACTGTTCATCGTCACCCGCCCGCCCGACATCAACGTGCAGATGCCGTTCCTGCGCGACCTGTTCCTGTGCATGGTGCTGGCCCCGCTGCTGGTGCGGTTGCCGTCGAAGGCGCTGGCTCTGCTCGCGCTGGCGGCGGGAACCTGCCACGTACTGGGCATCGGCCCGCCGGTGATCCTGCGCGCCTCGATCCTGATGTTCTTCACCATCGGCATCATCGCCCGCCGTGCCAACCTCGCCGAGCGCGTGGCCGCATGGCCCGCCATCGTCGCGCTAGCACCCTTCGTGGTGCTGATGCCGCTGCATCTCTACGTCTCGATCGGCGATGCCCGGCCGTTCGACGATTCCTCGACGGCGGCGGTGGACCTTGCCGCGCGCGTTGCCGCATCGCTGGCGGTGTGGTGGTTGGCATGGCGCCTCGTCGCCACTCGCGCCGCGCCGCTACTGCGCCGGATCGAACCGTACATGTTCTTCTATTTCTGCGCGCACCTGATCCTGATCTGGCTGCTGGGGCCGGTCGTCGGCAAGCTGACCGGAAAGCTCGGCTCGCCGCTCTATCCGGTCTACCTGATCGGCCAGCCGTTCCTGATCCTCGGCGCGGTGGTGGCCATCGCCAAGGGACTGCTCATGGTCGCGCCGGGTCTGGCGGAGACGCTCAGCGGGGGACGACTGAAGCGCGCCTGACCCTCACATCCGCGAGAACAGCGGGATCGGCGCGAAGACGAGCGAGATCAGACCCCACAGGCTCAGCGCGATCATCACCCCGCCGATCCACTGCGTCAGATCGCGCGAGGATGCACGCCGCGTCACCAGCGCCCCGATCGGCGCAGCGACGATCCCGCCGATCAGCAGGCCCGACGCCGCGATCGAGAACGACTGCAGGCCCAGCGTGCCGATGAAGGCCGACAGCACCGTCACCGTCACGAAGAACTCGGCGGCGTTGACGGTGCCCACCGCCACGCGCGGGGTCATCCCCTGCGCGATCAGGCTGCCCGTCGTGACCGGCCCCCAAGCTCCGCCGAAGGAATCGAGGAACCCGGCGACGAAGCCCAGCGGCCCCACCGCGCGCATCCGGCGATAGGCCTGCGCCCGCCGCGCTCCGCGCCAGATCAGGTAGATGCCGACCGCCGCCAGATAGACGAGCAGGACCGGCCGCAGGATCGAGAGGCTGAGGTGCGAGAGCGCCCACACGCCTGTCAGCCCCCCGGCGATGCCCGGAATGACGAGGCGCGCAAAAAGCATCCAGTCGACGTTGCGCTGCAGAGCATGGGCCGCGCCGGAGACGCCGCTGGTGAAGCTCTCGACCGCATGCGTCACCGATGACGCGGCGGCGGGTGGCAGGCCGAGCAGGATCAGCAGCGAGTTGCCGATCACCCCGAAGCCCATGCCGACCGCGCTGTCCACCAGCTGCGCCAGGAACCCGGCGACGATGAACGGCGCCAGCGCCGCCCAGGGAATCGCGGAAAAGTCGATCATCCGTTGTTCCTGCGTCGGCGCGCGGAACCGGCTCCGAACCGTCCGGCCGGGGAAGTCAGCAGGAACAGCACCGGGAAGATGAGCGCGAGGACGGAGAGCACCCCGCTCACCACCGCTTCGGCCCCGGCGAGCCACGGCATGACCGCCGCCCAGATCGCGACCGCGAGCACCACCATCAGCGTGCGTTCGTGCGCCCGGTCATTGAGTCCCGTCAGGTCCACCTTGGCGCGCCCTTCGAAGAGGGAGCGAAGGCCGATCCCGGTCGGACTGCGGCGATCCACCAGCGGCTGCGGGAACGAGCCATGGACGAGGCAGCCGATCCCCGCCGCCACCATGCGCAGGCCCACCGCGCTGGCGAAAGGCCGGAACTCGGCGTTGCGGTCGCTGAGCGCGCGCAGGCCGGTGCGGCCGCCGAAGATCATGTCGGCCAGCGCAGTGCTCTCGGCCGGGGCAGGCTTGCTTTCCTGCACGGCGGCCTGCGTGGAGATCACCCATTCGAGGATCGCCGTCGGCACGTCGAGCCCCGTCGCTCGCTCCAGCCCCTGAAAGCCGGGGGCGGAGTTGGCCTCGCAGATGCGGTAGCCGTCCTCGTCGAACAGGATGTCGATGCCGGTGATGTCGAGTTCCAGAACGTCGGCCGCCTGCACTGCCAGTTCCGCCATCTCCTGCGGCGGGTTGTAGGCGACGCCCACCCCGCCGAGCGAGACGTTGGACTTGAACCCGCCGGTCAGCGAGCGGCGCTCCATCGCCGCGATCACCCGCCCGCCGACCACCAGCACGCGCACGTCGCGCCCGTGGCTGGCGCGCACGTAGTGCTGCAGGATGAAGTCCGCCTTGGCCTCGGCGCTTTCGAGCAGGCCCGCCAGATCCTCGAACTGGCTGCGATCTTCGCACTTGAGGACCCCCGCGCCGCGCGTACCCTTGAGCGTCTTGACGATGACTGGAAAGCCCAGTTCCCGCTCGACGAGATCGACGTCGATGGGGAACGTGCCCAGCATCGTGCGCGGGATCGGCAACCCTGCACGGTTCAGCGTCTGCAGGGTGTGCAGCTTGTCGGACACCGTCTCGATCGTCGCCGGGCCGTTGACCAGCCGCACCCCGCGCCGCTCGAAGTGGCGCAGCAGGGCCAACGTGAAGTAATCCGTCTCCGCGCCGGTGCGGCAGATGACGAAGTCGGGCTTCTCGATCTCGCGCCCCTGATACTTGATCGCCCAGTCGCCGACGGTGCCGACGACCAGTTCGAAGCTGTGGGGCTGGAGGACGTGCAGTTCGATGCCGAGCGCGCCTGCAGCCTCCTGGAAACGGAAGACTTCTGGCACCTCGGGAATCGACGGGTCGAGTTGATGCTGAAAGAGAATCCAGCCGCGCAATGCGATATGCTCCCCGGTTTTGGCGGTAATGCGAAAGTTGCAGATGGCCTTCGCGCGTGCGTTCGGCCGGGTGTCAGGTCACAGAATGGCATTGGGCCGTCTTGGTTGCAAATCCATGGCAGCGCCGCGCCTCGATCCTCACCCGACCTTGCCGAAAAAGCAGCAGCGGCAAGCATGGTTTACGGCCCATCCACCTTTTGTTTAGGAGATTGGCGTAACTTCCTCGCGCAAGGGGGTTCCGGGTTCTTCATGTCGGTCGATGCGCAAACCATGTTGCTGCTTTCGAACGCGATCGCGTTCGTGGCCGCGACGTTTCTTCTTATCGAATGGCGGTCCCTGCGCGAGCGGTTCCTCCTGAGCTTCGCGCTCGGGTTCCTCTGCATCGTCGTGGGCTGCACCCTTGCGCCCCTGCGCCAGAGCGGGGATTTCCTCCTCGGCGTCTGGCTGTCGAACTCGATGGTCCCGCTGGCCCACTTCATGTTCCTGCTCGGCGCTGCATCTTTCGCCCAGCGCAGGCTGAGCCCTGCCTGGTTCGCCGCCCCGCTGCTCTGCTCGGCACTGATGGCCATCCCCGGGCTCGGCGACCGCGATCAGGTCATGTCGCTGTTCAACGCCGCATTCGTGGCGGTGTTCTGCCTCAGAGCCGCCGGCGTGCTGCTGGAGGCGCGCCGCACTACGGGTTCGGAAACCCGTACTTTGGTTGCAACCTTCGTTGTCCACGGCTCCTTCTACGCGGTGAAGGCGGGCTGCGCGTTCGTGCCCGGCGCCTTCGTCGATTTGTCCTCCTACTCCGGCGTGCTGATTCCGATCTCGCTGTTCGAGGGGATCCTCGTCGAAGTCGCCCTCGCGATGTCGATCGCAGGCGCGCTGCGCCGCCGCCGCGAGGAACGCGCCACACGCCTTGCCGAAAGCGACCCCCTCACCGGCCTGCTCAATCGCCGCGGCTTCGAGGCCCGCACCCGCGACGTGCAGCAGCAGGGCGGCTCGCTGCTGCTTATCGACATCGACAATTTCAAGACGATCAACGACTGCTTCGGCCATCAGGACGGCGATCGCCTGCTCGTCGATCTCTCGGCTTTCCTGGCGGTGCGCCTGCCCGCATCGGCGGTGACCGCACGCCTCGGCGGTGACGAATTCGTGGTGCTGCTGCCCCGCATCGACGAAGGGCGCAGCCTGAGGCTGGCCGAGGATCTCTGCACCGGATTCGCAATTCGGCAGGGGGCGGACAACTGCGGCACCCTGAGCATAGGCTGCGCGCCTGTCCTTCCGGGCGTGCAGGACTTGTCTCCGGCGATGCGGCAGGCCGACCGGGGCCTTTACGAAGCGAAAAGCAAGGGGCGCAACCGCGCCTGCCTCGCCCCCCGTTTCTCCGGTTCGGAGGCACGGGCCGGGATTCTCCCTTATCCCATCGCCGCTTCAGGATAAGTGCTCGCCTTCCATTGACCGGGAACCGTCCTGCGCGCGATGTGTTGTCGTGCGCACGGAAGGGGTGGTCGGCCCGGCGCGAAGGGATCGGTTAGGGGCATGACGCGTAGCGAAGCGAACGGCGACGGGTTCATGGGACTCGAAGGCGATCTCGCGCGCCGCATCGCCGCGCACGACTGGTCCTCCACCCCGATCGGGCCGATCGAAAGCTGGCCGGTAAGCCTGCGCCATACCGTCGCGATGATGCTGCCATCGCGCGTGCCGCTGGTGCTGCTGTGGGGCCCCAAGGGCGTCATGCTCTACAACGACGCCTATGCGGAGTTCGCGGGCGGGCGCGATAGCCGCCTGCTCGGGTCCAACGTCCTGGACGGTTGGGAGGAAGTCGCCGAATTCAACGCCAACGTCATGAAAATCGGCCTGGCGGGCGGGACGCTGAGTTACCGCGACCACATGCTGACGCTGCATCGCCACGGCAAGCCCGAGCAGATCTGGCTGAATCTGGATTATTCACCGGTCCCCGGCGACGACGGCACGCCCGCAGGCGTCATGGCCGTCGTATTTGAGATCACCGAAGCGCACCATGCCCGCGAAGCTCTGGAGGAAAGCGAGACCAAGCTGCGCTTCCTCGACGATCTTGCGCAGGCGATCACGGATTGCCGCGGGGCAGGCGAAATCCTGGCGATCACCACCCGCATGACGGCGCAGCATCTCGGCCTGGCCAACTGCGCCTATGCCGACATGGACGCCGACGAGGACGGCTTCACCATTCGCGGCAACTGGCATGCCGACGGTGCGCGCTCGATCGTCGGGCATTATCGACTGGCGGATTTCGGCGCGCTCGCCGTGCGCGAGCTGCATGCCGGGCGGCCGCTGATCATCAACGACAACGCCAGGGAAATCGCGCCCGAGGAGGCCAGGACCTTCCAGGGCATCGGTATCGCGGCGACCATCTGCATGCCGCTGATCAAGGAAGGTCGCCTCACCGCGCTGATGGCCATCCACGACAGCCGGCCCCACCACTGGACCCCTTACGAACTGGGCATCATCCGCGAGGTAACGGAGCGGTCCTGGGCGCATGTCCAGCGCGTCGGTGCGGAAGGGCAATTGCGCGAGCGCGAGGCCTACAATCGCCAGATTCTCGACGGCGCGATCGACTATGGCATCGTCGCCACCGATCTCGACGGACGCATCACGCTCTGGAACGCCGGCGCGGCGGCGATGCTCGGCTGGAGCGAGGCGGAAATGCTCGGCCAGCCGATCGACATGTTCTTCACCCCCGAGGACCGGGCGACCGGGCGACCTGCCGCCAAGCGCCGGGAAGCGCTCGACACCGGCCGCGCTCACGATGCCCGCTGGCATCTGCGCAAGACCGGCGGGCGTTTCTGGGGGCTGAGCGAGATGACCCCGCTGCGCGACGGCGATGGTCGGCCGACAGGCTTCGTCAAGCTCATGCGGGACCGCACCTTCGAGCACGATGCGCAGGAAGCCCTGCGCCTCAGCGCCGAGCAGTTGAGCCGCGCACAGGTCGCAGGCGGTGTAGGCCTGTTCTCCGTCGACATCGTCGCCAACACGATAACCGGGACCGACGAGTTCTACCGCCTGTTCGGGGCACCGCAGACCGGTGCGGTAAGCGCCGGGGTGCTCGAAAGCATCATCATTCCCGAGGACCGCCACCTTTCGTCCAACCATGCCCGGCGCAATTCGGCGGATGCGGCGCTCGACGTCGAATATCGCATCCGTCGCCCCGATACCGGCGAAGAGCGCGTGATCGCGCGCAAGTCCGAGTTCGAATTCGACACCGCCGGTAAGCCGGTGCGGATGATCGGCGCCGTGCGCGACGTGACCGAGCGCAAGCGCACCCAGCTGGCGCTGGAAAAGAGCGAAGCTCAGTTCAGCGCCCTCGCCCAGAACCTGCCCACGCAAGTCTGGACCGCGCGGGCCGACGGTAAGATGGAATGGTTCAACGAACGCGCCTACGCCTATTCCGGGGAGCCCCGGGGCAGCCTCGACGGCGATGGCTGGACTCGGCTGGTGCACCCGGAAGACCGCGAGACCGCCATAGCGCGCTGGGCGCAGGCCGTCGCGACGGGCCAGGTCTACGACACCGAACTGCGCCTGCGCGACTGCGAAGGGCTCTATCGCTGGCACCTCTCGCGCGCCATGCCGCTCAAAGACGCGCATGGCGCGATCTCGGCGTGGATCGGCACTAATACCGAGATCGAGGCGCAGAAGCAGGCCGAGGCCGCCTTCGCGCAGGACCGCGACCGCCTCTGGACGATCAGCCGCGACCTCATGCTGGTCTGCGACTTCGAGGGCGTGATCACCGCGGTGAACCCCTCCGGCGAGCGGCTGCTGGGCTGGCATGAAGGGGAAATGCTCGGGCAGCGCATCGCCTCCTTCGTCCACCCCGACGACCTCGAGGCGACCGCCGCCGAAGTCGCCAAGCTCGCCAGCGGACGCCGCACGATCGCGTTCGAGAACCGCTATCGCACCAGGGACGGCGACTTCCGCCTGATCGCCTGGACCGCGGTGCCCGACGACCGCCGCATCCACGCGATCGGGCGCGACATCACCGAGCAGCGCGCCATCGAGGAGGCCCTTCGCCAGAGCCAGAAGATGGAGGCCGTCGGCCAGCTGACCGGCGGCATCGCGCACGACTTCAACAACCTGCTGCAGGGCATCACCGGCAGCCTCGACATGATGCACGCCCGGCTCGCGCAGGGCCGTACGCAGGACCTCGAGCGCTGGCTGGGCGGTGCACGGACCTCGGCGGAGCGGGCGGCGGCACTGACCCATCGCCTGCTCGCCTTCTCCCGCCGCCAGCCGCTCGACCCGCGCCCGGTGCGCAGCAATCCGCTGATCGCCTCGATGGAGGACATGCTGCGCCGTACGCTCGGCGAGCATATCGAGCTCGGCTTCGTGCTGGCGGGCGGGCTATGGCTGACGCGCTGCGATCCCAACCAGCTGGAAAGCGCCATTCTCAACCTCGTCATCAACGCGCGCGATGCCATGCCGCAGGGCGGCAAACTGACCATCGAGACCTGCAACGCCCACCTCGACGACCGCTACGCCGCGCGCGAGCGCGACGTGGAGCCAGGCGTATACGTGTGCATCGCCATCAGCGACACCGGCGTCGGCATGAGCCGCGACACCGCCGCGCGCGCCTTCGAGCCGTTCTTCACCACCAAGCCTATGGGCCAGGGCACCGGCCTTGGCCTGTCGATGATCTACGGCTTCGCGCGCCAGTCCGAAGGCTATGCGCGGATCTATTCCGAGGAAGGCGTCGGCACCACCATCAAGCTATTCCTCCCCCGCCATCTCGGCACCGACGCCGCGGCCACGGACGCCCGCGAACCGCTGGCGCTGCCTACCGCACGCGATGGCGAAGTGGTGCTGGTGGTGGAGGACGAACCGGTCGTACGCGCACTGATCCTCGAAGTGCTCGACGGCCTCGGCTACCGGGCGATCGAGGCTGCCGACGGTCCCGCCGGACTTGCCATCCTGGAGTCGGACGAGCGCCTCGACCTGCTCGTCACCGACATCGGCCTGCCGGGGCTCAACGGCCGTCAGGTCGCCGACGCGGGGCGCGCCTGTCGGCCGGGTCTGAAAGTGCTGTTCATGACCGGCTATGCGGAGAACGCGGCACTGGCTTCGGGATTCCTCGAACCAGGCATGGCGATGATTACCAAGCCGTTCGCGATGGACATGCTCGCCGGACGGATACGCGAAATCATCGAGAGCTGAATGGCCGCTTGATCACGCCGCAATCGGCTGGCAATAGCTTTGCCGCGCAAGGCGTTGTCGCGAACGCAATTTCCAGAGTGGCACCATGCCTGACGAGACGCCTCGATTCGACGGAATGCGGGTTTTGGTTGCCGAGGACGAGTTTCTCGTATCGATGCTGCTCGAGGAAATGCTGACGGACCTCGGCTGCGAGGTCGTCGGACCTTTCGCGACCCTCTCCGCCGCGCTCGAAACCGCCTGCGCCGGCGAATACGATGTTGCCGTGATAGACCTCAATCTTGCGGGCGAGAAAGCAGACCCGATCATCGCCGAACTCGCATCCCGCGAGGTGCCGGTCGCCATCGCCAGCGGCGGTTTCGAGCCCGACCTTGAGCATCGCCCCACGGTGCGGCTGGACAAACCCTACAGCGCTACCCAGCTGGAGCAGGCGATGGCGACCCTGCACGCCGCGCTGCAGGGAAGCGACTGACGCCTCTCAGACGTTGGTGAGCACGAACGGGATCGTGACGTAGCCCCGCACCGCAGTCGCCGCACCGTTGCTCATCATCGGCGACCAGCGCCAGTGCTTCACTGCGCGCAGCGCCGCTCCGTCGAGCCGGGAACTGCCGCTGCTCGATACGACCTGGATATCCTTCACGGTCCCGTCGCTGCCGACCAGCAGCAGTAGCTTCACCGTGCCCTGCTCATGCGCGCGCCGCGCATCGACCGGGTAAGTCGGCGGCTTGGCGAACAGCACCTTGCTCGAAAGGTCGCCGCCTTCCAGCGTCGTCGCGGCTGGCGGCGCCACCGAGGGCGGCGCGCTTACCTTGACGCCTTCGCTGGTCATGCTGGGCGGAGCGGGCGGCGGCGGCGCGTCCACCATGACCTGCTGCGGCCCGGGGCTCGGCAGTTCGATCATCGGCTTGGGTACGACCGTCTGGGTGACGGCGGCCTGCGGCGTCTCCAGCTTCGTCGGCTCGGACGGCGGTGGAGGCGTGACGTCCAGTTCCTGCACGTCGACGGTGGTGAGATGCGCCCTTTCCTTGTGCGACGCCACCATATTGAGCGTCGCCAGACACGCAGCCATGCCCAGGATCATTCCCGCCGACGCCAGCAGAGCGACCGGGTTCGCCCTTGCCGGACGATAGACCGAGCGGTCCGCGCCAGTCGCGGAAAGTGATTCGCCAGTCGAAGCCGAATGGGGCAACGGCTCATGCGCAACGGCCGAAACCGGTGCGAACGCGAGTTCGTCCGGTGCGATCGCGGCAACTGTCGCCAATTGTAATCTCCTGCCAACCACTATTGCGAGTGATTTGCATATACACTAAGCAGCTCGTCGTCCAGAGGGCACTCGATATCACAGCAACGTGTGGCGGCACGTTTCCGCCGAAGAGCGCCCTTTACCGATATTTGAAATCCGACATTTGTAAGGATGCGACATTTTGGAAGTTGCCGACGCCCGAGACCGCCACGCCGACGATATGCGTGACGCAGCGTCGAATACCGCCAATCGCGCGACCACGGCGTCTTCGCATCTCGCGAAACCGAAACCCGCGGTGAAAAAGAAGAAGAATAAGAAGGCCCGCGCCTTCTGGCTCAAGCAGCTGCACACCTGGCACTGGGTGAGCGCGGCGATTTCGCTGGTGGGCATGCTGCTGTTCGCGGCGACCGGCATCACGCTCAACCATGCCGCCTCGATCGGCGCCGAGCCTTCGGTGACGCAAAGCCAGGGCAAACTGCCGACGGCGCTGCTGGCGAAACTGCCTGCCCCCGGAGACCGCACCGATCCCCTGCCCGCCGAAGTGGCGAAGGCGATCGCGGCGGCGGTTCCGCTCGATCCTTCGGGCCGCGCGGCGGACTGGACCGCCGAGGACGAAGTCTACGTCGCCATGCCCGGCCCCGGCCGCGACGCCTGGGTCAGCATCGATCGCGCGTCAGGCGAGGTGCAGGCCGAAGTCACCGACCGGGGCTGGATCTCCTACCTCAACGACCTGCACAAGGGCCGCAACAGCGGCGCGGCGTGGTCCCTGTTCATCGACCTGTTCGCCGTGGCCTGTCTCGTGTTCACGATCACCGGCCTGTTCCTGCTCCAGCTTCACGCGAAGCACCGGCCGATGACCTGGCCGATGGTGGGCCTGAGCCTGCTGATCCCGCTGCTGCTGGCCCTCCTTTTCATCCACTGACGAGAAAGCCCGTGATGACCCGATCCAAGATCCTGCCCGCGCTGGCCGCCGGCACTGCAACCGCTCTTGCCGCCACGCCCGCGCTCGCCGCGTCGGTCACCGTCACCGTCCCGCAGATCAAGGTGGCCGAATACCACCGCCCCTACGTCGCAGGCTGGGTCGAGCCCGTCGCCGGCGGCGATGCCCGCACCCTCTTCGTGTGGTTCGACGGCAAGAAGCGCGGCGCGGAACCGGGCACCAAGTGGCTGGCGGACTTGCGCACCTGGTGGCGCAAGGGCGGCCGCTCGCTGAAGCTGCCCGCCGACGGCATCAGCGGCGCGACCCGCGCGCCCGGCAGCTACACCGTCGCCATTCCCGCGAACCTGCCCAAGGGCGACTACGTCCTGAAGGTCGAGGCCGCGCGCGAAACCGGCGGGCGCGAACTGGTGTCCGTGCCCTTCACCGTCGGCGGCAAGGGTGGTTCCGTCTCGGGCAAGACCGAGCTGGGCACCGTCACCGTCCGCTGATCCAATCACTTTCGCTTTATATAACAGGGGAATACGAATGCGCTTCCGCTCCATCCTGATCGCCGCTGCGGCATCCTCCATGCTGGCGACGCCTGCGCTTGCCCACCGCATGTGGCTGCTGCCCTCGACCAGCACGCTCGCCAGCACCAACGAATACGTCACCGTCGATGCCGCCGTGTCGAACGACCTGTTCTACCCCGACCACGTCGCCATGGACCCGGCTCAGGTCTCGGTCTGGGCGCCCGACGGCACCGACGGCAAAGTCGAGAACGCATCGAAGGGCCGTCATCGCGGTACGTTCGACGTCGCGCTGAACAAAGCGGGCACCTGGAAGATCGGCATGGAGCGCGCCTCGGTGATGGGCACCTTCAAGGTCGGTACCGAGGAATGGCGCGTGGGCGGTCGTGGCCGTCCGCAGGGCGCACCGGGCGGTCCGGGTGGTCCGGGCGCTGGCGCACCTGCCGGAGCCCCTCCGGCCGGTGGTCCCGGCGGCCCGGGAGGTCCGGGTGGCCAGCCGCCGCGCATGGTGCCGACCGTAGCCGACATCCCCGCCAACGCCACCGACATCAAGCTGACCGAAGTGACCTCGCGCAACTTCGTCTACGTCACTGCGGGCGAGCCGAGCAAGGTCGCCCTCACCGGCAGGGGACTGGAATTCGATCCGGTCACGCACCCTGACGAACTCGTCTCGGACGAGGAAGGCAGCTTCCGCTTCCTGATCGATGGCAAGCCCGCCGCCGGCATCAAGGTCGAAGTCGTCCCCGGCGGCAAGAAGTACCGCGCGGCCGAAGATGCGCAGGAACTGACCACCGGCCCCGACGGCGTCGTCAAGGTCAAGTGGCCGGTCGCGGGCTGGTACTGGCTGAACGCCAGCGTCGAGGACACCAAGCCCGCCGACAAGAAAGCCAGCGCCCGCCGCATGTCCTTCACCACCACGCTCGAAGTCGTCGCGCCCTGACGACATCCTGAGCCTGCCACCCATGCGCCTCGCCGTTCCGCTTGAAATCGACGCAGCCTCGCTCGCCACATGGCGGCAGGGCGTGCCGGTAATCGAACTGGGCGGCGAGACCATGGGCACGACATGGCGCATCCGGCTCGCCCCGCCCCCCGGCTTTGACCGGGACGCGGCGAGCCGGGCGATCGAGGCTAGGCTCGAGGACATCCTCGCGCAGATGAGCCACTGGCGCGCGGATTCCGTCCTCGGCCGGTTCAACCGGGCAGGTGCGGGCGAATGGTGCGCCCTACCTGCGGATTTCGCCACGGTGATCGAAACCGCCCTTACCGTCGCCGAGCAGTCAGCCGGTGCCTTCGATCCCGCGATCGGCGCGCTCGTCGATGCGTGGGGTCATGGTCCGGTAACGATCGACCGCGCGCCCACCACCGAAGAGATCGAGCAGGCCCGCGCGGTCTCCGGCTTCATGCGCCTCGCCTACGAACCGGATACGCGGCGGCTTCGCCAGCCCGGCGGGCTCAGGCTCGACTTGTCGGGCATCGCCAAGGGCTACGCCGTCGATGCGCTGACCGCGTTGCTCGCCGGGATGGACTGTCACCATGCGCTCGTCGAGATCGGCGGCGAACTGGTCGGACGCGGCCTGCGTCCCGATGGCGATCCGTGGTGGGTGGACCTCGAAACGCCGACACAGGACGTAGCTCCGCTCCGGGTTGCGCTGCACCAGTTGGCGGTGGCGACCTCGGGCGATTACGTACGCGGTTTCCACAGTATCGACCCGCGCAGCGGGATGCCCGTCGAGCATGCCATGGCGGTCAGCGTGATCCACTCCTCGGCCATGCTCGCCGATGCCTGGGCAACCGCGTTCAGCGTGCTTTCGCCTGCCGCTGTGAGCGCTTTGGGTGCCCGTGAGTGCCTTTGTGTGCGCGTTGTGTACCGTTGTGGCACCGCTCTGACCGAGTGGATCAGTCCCGCCCTTGCCGCCATGATCGAGGCCGAGGACGAAGTTCCGGCTTGATGCAGGTCATTGTCAGCATCACCGGACTGCGCGAATAGAGACACCATGGTCATCGAAATACCCGATCTGTTCGACGCTGCCGAAGTGCGCGAAATCCGCAGTGCACTGGAAGCCGCCGACTGGGCGGACGGCCGCGCCACCGCCGGTCACCGCGCCGCAAAAGTCAAGGAAAACGAGCAGTTACCGCTCGACCATCCCCTCGCCAAGCAACTGGCCGACCGCGTCCTCGTCCGGCTGGCGCAGACCCCGCTGTTCATCGCCGCCGCCCTGCCCGCCCGCGTCCTGCAGCCCCGTTTCAGCCGCTACGACGGGCGCGGCCACTACGGCAATCACGTCGACAACGCGATCTTCCCGATCCCCGGAACCGGCGAGCACCTGCGCTCCGACGTTTCGAGCACCCTGTTCCTCTCCGACCCCGAGGAATACGACGGCGGCGAACTCATTATCGAGGACATGTTCGGTACGCACACGGCCAAACTGCCCGCCGGAAGCCTGATCGTGTACCCCGGCTCCAGCCTGCACCGGGTCACGCCGGTGACGCGCGGCGTCCGCTTCGTCTCGTTCTTCTGGACCCAGAGCTTCGTCGCCTCGCCCGAGAAGCGGCGGCTGATGTTCGAACTGGACGGCGCGATCCAGTCTGTCGCGACGGACCATCCCGAGCATGCCTCGATCGATACCCTCACCCAAGTCTACCACAACCTGCTGCGCCAGTGGTCGGCGACGTGAGCCCGCAGCCACCGCTTTCCGCCATTCCCGCGGAGTTGCGCACCCTTGCCGATTACGAGCGACGCGCCGAAGCCCACCTGCCGCCCGAGGTCTGGCGGCACATCCAGGAAGGCGCGGGCCGCGAGATTACGCTGTCCGAGAACCGCGCCGCCTTCGACCGCATCGGCCTGCTCCCCCGCGCCATGGCGACCCTCGACGGCAGCACCGAGATCGACCTGCTCGGCCGCCGCCACGCCGCGCCGATCCTGCTGGCCCCGCTGGCCTACCAGTGCCTTGCCCACTCCGAGGGTGAACTTGCCTGCGTCCGCGCCGCCACCGCGCTCGATACCGGCATGGTCGTCAGCACGCTGTCGAGCGTGCCGCTGGAGGACATCGCCGCGGCCGCCCATGCCATCGCCCGCGATCTCGGCAAGGCGCCCGCTCCACTGTGGTTCCAACTCTACCTCCAGCCCGAGCGCGAGCACAGCCTGCAACTCGTCCGCCGGGCGGAGGCGGCCGGCTACGAGGCCATCGTCCTGACCGTCGATGCGGCGCTGAAGCCCGCCGGGATCAGGCTTCCGCCGGGCGTCGATGCGGTCAATCTGGCCGGAATGCCGCGCCCGACCCAGACTTCCGTGCCCGGCGGCCGGATCCTGCTCGGTACCCCGCTCACCGATGCGGCGCCGGGGTGGGACGACCTTGCGTGGTTGCGCGAAGCGACCCGTCTGCCGATCCTCGTCAAGGGCCTGCTGCTGGGCGAGAATGCCGCCCGCGCCGTCGACGAAGGCGCCGACGCCCTCATCGTCTCCAACCACGGCGGCCGTGTTCTCGACGGCCTGCCGAGCCCTGTCGATCTTATCCAGACCGTCGCCGAAGCCACGCAAGGCCGCGTGCCGCTGCTGCTCGACGGCGGCGTGCGCATGGGGACCGACGTGGTCAAGGCACTGGCTCTGGGTGCGAGCGCCGTGCTCATCGGCAGGCCGCAGATGCATGCTCTCGCGGTGGCCGGGATGCCCGGCATCGCGCACATGATCCACCTGCTGCGCACGGAGCTGGAAGCGGCGATGGCGCAACTCGGCTGTCCGAACCGCGCCCTGCTCGGCCCCGACCGGCTGGTCGCGCTCGGACGCTGAGCCCTACTTGTCGAGCGCGAGCTTTACCACACTGGCGGGAGCATCGCGCAGGCGCAGGCGCAGCGCGCCGTCAGCGGGACGACCGCTGACCTGGAGCGTCCGCCCCGTATAGCCGGGTTGCACGGTCGCGGGCTTGGCAAAGCCGTCCTCGACAGCCACGGCATCGATCAGGAACAAGTTGCGGCCGGCAACCGTGCATGGTCCATCCTGCCCCTCGCACGTGACGCTCTCGATACGCGGCAAGCGCACGACGGTGGTGAGCGGCATCCAGTCTCCGCGTTCCTCGCGGCCGTCAGCCGCCTTGCTCACGAAGCGCAGGCGGATCGCACCGAACGTCGCGGGGGGCAGGTCGGCTGCCCTGAGCGTCGCCACCACGACTTCCGGGCTCTCCAGACTGAGACCCTTGCCGATTTCGAGCCGGGCAATGGCCTCGCCTTGAGCTGGGGCGATCTCGATGGCGGAACCTGCACCGAAACGCGCCGCGCCGGCGGCTTTGAGCGAGAAAACCATCTCGCCGTTGTCCGGCAGCAGATCGCCCGATCCGATATCCAGCGTTTTCGTCCCCTGCACCGCCGGGCCGGGGTAGACCGTGCGCTGCAGCAGCGCCACCTGAGGGCGCGGCGCTGCGATACGCACCGGCAGCGTCAGGTTGCGCCCGTCCTCCAGCCGTACGGTAGCCTTGTCGGGCGCCGTGTCCCCAGGCGCCGTGCCGGGAACCTTACCTGCCCCTTGCGCGATCAGGTGCAAGCGGTCACTGCCGCCTTCGCGCGTCAGTTCTGCAGGGCGGAATTCAACCGTGCCAAGCATGACCGAACGCACCTGATCCAGCCGCTGCCCGGTCAGGAAGCCCTGCACGTCGCCTGCATGCAGTTCGAGCGCTTCAAGCCGACTGGCCTGCACGCGGGCACGCAAGGTGACCGTCTGCCCATCCGCCATCCCGCGCTCGCGGATTTCCAGCCGCACGTCACCGGCCGCAGCATCGGTCAGCGGGACGGTAACGTTCAGGCGCCGCCAGTCCTGCGCCTTGAACTTAAGCGGTCTTCCCGCACCGTTACCCTGCCGCAGCGTCACTTCCTCGACGCAGCCCGGAGCCGATCCTTCCAGCGCAACGTCGTTGTCGCGCCCCACGATCAGGCCGTCGGCATCGCCCGCCGCCTTCCACGCCTCTCCTCCCGCGCGCTGGAGCAGGAAATCAGGCCCGTCGAAAGGTGCGAACCCCCAGATGCCGTGGAGATGGCCGCGCACGTCTCCGGCGAAAGCGGCCGGCAGCGTATCGGCGGCGAGGACGTAGCCGCCCTTGTCCGCGCGTGCCTTGACAGGCACTTCGAGCACCTGCCCCGAGGCAGACGTCAAGCGCACTTTCATGTCGTGGGCAAAGTCGGTCGAGAACACCAGCGGGGCCCCCTCCACCGGCAGTACAGCGCCTTGCGCCATGCAGATCGGCCCTTTCGCCGTGCTGCGCAGCTGCGGAGGGATATCCGCCTCGACCGCAGGCATGGCCGCGATCATCACCGACTTTGGCTTCTTGAACGAAGGCGCCGCGTTGAGCAGAAGCGACATGCGATCCGCATTGCGCACCGTCAGTGTCGGCAGATAGTTGAACTGCGGATTGTTGAACGCGCCGAAGATCTTCGCCACATCGCGCGCGACCGCAATGTAGGCGCTGTAATACCCCGCCCCGCCCTCACGCGTGTTGGCAAGCTGGAGCGCGAGGTCGGTCGGCGTACCGGTGATCGTTTCCGCCAGCGAACTAGTGTGTACGTCGGTGAGCACCAGAGAATCGCGGTTCTCCACGAGGCAGGAAGCCTGGGACTGGATCACCTTGTTCAGGCAATCCTCCTGCAACTTGATCGACAGGCTGCTGGCAAGAACCGGCGCGACGGTGCGCAGATACTCCGGCCCGCTATCGTCCTGCGCGCGGATCGCGGCCATGAAGGCATTGAGGCGCGAATGGTCGAGCGAGGCCTGGTTCAGGTCCTGGCTGGCGCGCACGAATTCGCCCGGCTTGCCGCGAACAGCATCCATCAGGACGCCTTCGGCTCCGCCCGTCTCGGGCACCATGAGCAGCACCATCTGCCGCGCATCGCGCGGGACGGTGAGCGTCAGAGCCTTGTCCTTTTCCTTCTCCTTCCAGGTGCGGGCAAGGTCGATCCAGTCCTTGGGCGGAGGGTTCGTCGCACCGCGCAGGAAGGCCGACATGAGCACGAAATTGGCGCCCTGGCTTTCCGGGAGGGCGCCATGGACCACCACCTTGTCACCCACTGCAAGGCTGGGCACGCGCGAAATCGGCAAGGTTTGCCCGCCGCGTGTGATCTCGATACTCAGGTCCGGTCCGGACAGTTCGAACGGCGCAGGATCACCCAGCGCAGGGGCAGCCAGCATGAATGGTGAAACGAACAGCCCGATGCTGCGGGAAATGCGCGAAATGCGGCGCGTTGGCGATCTCTTGCGCAAAAAGCCGGAATCCTGTCGTTGTTTCAGACCAAAGCGCCCCCGTGGCTGGCCTTAGCCGGTTCGGATGGAGCGGTTCAACCCCGCCCGGTCCGAAACGAGCCGCAATCGCGCCCGTCGATGCTAATTCAACGAAGGCGTGAGTTGTTCCTGCTGACGACCATCCTCTTCGACCCCATCGGCGACCAGACCTTCGAGAGCGAGGCGGCAGTGGCGATCCCAACTGAAATTCTCGCGCGCAAACAGGCGACCGTTTTCGGCAAGGCGGCGCCGATAGACGGCATCGCGCGCGAGCAGCCCCAGTGCGGCGCGGACCGCTCCGGGATCGCGACCATCGACGACCAGCCCGGTCACGCCGTCACGCACGAGTTCGCCCGGCCCTCCGTCCTGGCCGACGATGCAGGCGATGCCATGCGCCATCGCATCGGCGACACTGATACCGAAGCCTTCCATCTCCGCGCCGTCCTCCAGCGCGATCTGTGGATGAAGGAATATGTCGGCGGTCCGGTGATGCTCCGCCAGTTCCGCATCCTCGACATATCCGGTCATCACCGTAATGCCCAGTTCGCTCCCGGCTGCGGCCCCAGCGGCTTCCAACGCCGCGCGAATGGCATCCTCGTCAGGACCGCGACCGATCACCGCGTAATCGAGCGCCACGCCTTCGTTCCGGCAGTTGGCAACCGCATGCACGGCGGCGGGCACATTCTTGCGAGAGACCAGACGGCACACCGTCATGACGCGCGGCCGGGCATTGGCGGGCTCCTGCCTCTCCTCTACCGGCAGGACCACGCCATTCCAGGCAATAGCGCATCGAGCGGCAAGGTCCGGCGCACGAGCAAGCAACAGGCGGCGCGTGGCGTCGCTGACCGCAATGATCCGCGTCGTGCGCGCCAGCACCGCACGCATCAACCGGAATGCTCCTTTCGAGGGGCGGCCGACTTCTCGCCCGTGCACGGTGACGATAAGCGGGCGCGGAAACAGGAGGGCCGGTATCGCCGCGCGCCATGTGCAGGCATGGATCACACAAGGGCGCGCCCCGGCCATCCATGCGCGTATCATGGCTATTGCGAGCCGTAGATAGACCATCATTTGCGCACCCGGGCCGACATCGACAAGAGTGATGTCATCCTCCGTTATCCGGCGCGGCCCTGCCGAAGACTTTGCGAAAACGGTGACCCGTCGCCCACCGCGCGCATAGGCGCGCGCAACCTGTGCAACGTACGTCTGCACCCCGCCTTCGTCCGGCGCGTGAACCCGCGCGACGAGCCATATGGCAGCAGCATCATTCATGGGCGAGCGCACTCCCGCGACCAAAGCCGAACGACGTCGTCCGCGGCATGGTCCCGTGTCTGAGGCGTGAGGTCAGGTAATCCGCGACCGCCCGTCCCGCCCGCTCCGATGCACTGCGCCCCTCGCGGTCGAAAGTATCCTCGATCCCCTTCTGCTGGACTGCGGCATAAGCGCCGTGCGAGGCGATGGCATGGGCGACTTTTTCAACGATATGATCCGCGTCTTCGTGAACGGGGCCGTAATGCCAGTGCCGATAGCTCGGATTGCCCTGCCAATTGGCACCATGCGCGTTGAGAAACAGACAGGGACGCGGCCGCACGACGAATTCGTAGATCTGGCTGCTGACGTCACCCAGATAAACCGCGGCCATCCGGGTATAGCTCATATCGACGCTCGCCGCACTGCCGAGATCGATATGGACGTGCGGCAGACGGGAGAATTCCGCCAACCGGCGTTCCATCCGTTCGCGGCGACGGCGACCGTCATACATCCGGATATGCGGCGCCACGATCAGGTTGAAGCGCCCGTCCTCGGCGAACTGGCGCACGACGTCGAGACCCATGCCCGGCCATGACGACAGCTTCGGGGAAAAATGCGGGTTGTACAACACCACCGGCCGATCCTGCGGAAACAGCCGCGCGGGCGCGCGATCCCGGGTCAGGTCGAACTTGCCATAGCCGACGACGGCATAGTGGCCCTCTCGAATGAGGCCCTTGTCAAGCATGCGGCGACGCTGCTTGTCACCGGCCAGAAGAACGAAGTCGAACTGGCGGATGCGGCGGTCGTAGCCGACCGCCCTGTCACCGGCGCCGTGGCAGGTGTGGATAAAGCAGGTGCGCTTCAATCCGGCATGCCGCAGCAGCAGCGAAGTGCGCTCAGGCACCACGATCGCATCATATTCGGCAAGCCGCCCCCGCGCGGCGGCAAGCGCGACCAGCTTGGGCGGCGTGGCGGAACCCGCCAGTCGCGTGAAGGCAGAGAGCATCGGCCCTTCGACCTGCACGAAACGGATCGTCGAAGCCCCATGCCGCCGCGCTATGTCGCGCGCCATCGCGATATGATCGTGCGTCATCGCAACGACGTCCACCGCAAAGCGCGGATCGCGGGCAAGTTCTATAGCAAGCGGCATCGCGTGCAGGACGTGGTGCAACTGCGCGTTGAAGAAAAAGCAAAGTTTTTGCGGCACCGCGGGGTCGGCAAGCCGCTCGATCGCTCCTTGGAGCATGGCGTCCTCCATTGCAGGCTTCGGCTACCCGATCCTTGGCCCCATCGGTTTGCCGACGCATTTCAGAAGGTCGCAGCGTCCCTTTCACCCTGCAACAATTGCGCGGTGGAGTGCCCCGTGAACCGGCCTGCCGGTCCGGACGAACCCGTCAGCGCCCGCCCTTGCGCAGCGTCGCCAGGTCGATCCCGTGCTTGTGAACCTTGTAGTAGAAGGTCTTGCGCGGGATGCCGAGCCGCTTGATCGCCGCGCCGATCTCTCCCTTCGTACCCAGCACGGCCGCGACAATGGTATCGCGCTCGAACGCGTCGAGGCGCTGCGGCAGCGTGTCACCGGCAGGGACGCTTGCAGGCTCGGCTGCGGCATCCTCCAGCCCCAGCACGAAGCGCTCGGCGAAATGGGCCAGTTCCCGGACGTTGCCGGGCCAGTCGTGGCTGGAAAGATGGTGCCGCACGGCGCCGGTCATCATCGGCAAGGGCAGCCGCAGCCGGGTCGCGGCGGCTCCTGCGAGGTGGGCGAAAAGCGCCGGTACGTCCTCCCGCCTCTCACGCAAGGGCGGCATCCGCAGGCGCAACGCTGCAAGGCGATAGAACAGGCCCGGCGTGATCTTCTCGGACAAGTCGCCTTCGTCCGTCCCGCCCGTCGCGATCACCCGCAAGTCCAGCGGCAGCGGCTCGCGCGCGCCGGGACTGCGCAGCACCCGCTCCTCGACGAGCGGGGTCAGCCGCGCCTGCAGGCGCCGCGAAGCCTGGTCGATATCGTCGAGGAACAGCGTGCCACGCACGACCGAGGCGATGCTTGCCTCCCCCATCGGCGCGAAGAGTTCATCCTCCAGCGCCTCGGGCAGCGCGCCGCAGGCGACAGCCATGAAGCGCTGGCGCGAACGCTTGCCTGCGCGGTGGATGAGGCGCGCCAGCAGTTCCTTGCCGGTTCCCGTCTCCCCCTCGATGAACAGGTCGATATCGGCATTGGCGAGGGTCGGGATCATTTCGCGCAGGCGGCGTATGGCAGCGGACTCGCCGATCAGCCCCGAAGCAGCATCCCCCTGCGCCGCCGCGCGCAATCGCCGGTTATCAAGCGCCAATCCCCGCGCAGTCGCCGCCCGGTCGGCCGCCGCGACCAGCGCCTGCGGATCGAAAGGCTTGGTCAGGAAGTCCCATGCCCCCGCCTTGAGCGCATCCACCGCCATCGCCACGTCGCCATGCCCGGTGACGAGGATGACCGGCAGGTCCGGATCACGCTCGTGCAGCGCTCGAAACAGTTCGGTCCCCGACATATGGGGCATACGGACGTCCGACACGACGATCCCCGGCCAATCGGCGTCGATGGCCTCCAGCGCGGGTGGCGCAGCGGCAAAGCTCTCGACGACGAAGCCCGCAAGCGACAGCACCTGCGCCGTCGAGATGCGCAGATCCGCATCGTCCTCGACAAGCGCCACGCGCCTCGCCTGTCCCGGTGCGCGGTCGTTCATGGCGCGCGCCTGAGCACGATCGCGAAACATGCCCCGTAGTCGGAGGGCTCCAGTTGCAGGGTGCCGCCGAAGTCCTCGACGATGTCCTTCGAGATGACGAGGCCAAGCCCCAATCCGGTCGGCCGACTGGTGGCGAAGGGCGTGAACAGGCGGTCGGCGACCTCCGCTGCGATGCCCGGGCCGTTGTCGCGTATGGTCATCCGCACCTTTTCCGCTCCTGCATCCAGTGCAAGCTCGATCCGGGCGTCGGCGCGTCCTTCCAGCGCCTCGAGCGCGTTCTGCAGGATGTTGACGAGCACTTGCTCCAGCCGGACGTGCCCGCCGAACACGAACAGGCCGGGCGGCACCTCGGGAACCACGAAAACGACGCGCGACAGACGCTCCTTGAGGAGCAGGCAGGCGCCTTCGACCACCTCAGCCAGCGGGATCGGGCCTCCAGCACGGCTACCTTTGCGCGCAAAGCCGCGCAGTTCGGCAGTGACTGCTCCGATACGCTCGGCCAGACGGTCGATTGCCGAGAGATTATCGCGGACGGCATCCTCGGCACCCATGTCCAGCAATTGCCGCGAGGTGGACGCATAGTTGCGGATCGCGGCGACGGGTTGCGCCGTCTCGTGCGCGACGCTCGCCGTCACCTGCCCGAGCGTGGCAAGGCGGTTGGCCTGCCGCAACCCTTCGCGCAGTTGCGCCGCGTGAGCCTCGGCGGCGGCGCGATCCTCGATCTCCCGGCGCAGGTCGATGGTGCGCTCGGCGACTGCAGCTTCGAGCTGGGCGGTGTGCTCGCGTCGGCGACGGCTTCGCTCCCGCACAAAGGCCGCGAAGGCGAACAATGCCAACGTCAGCAGCGCCGCGCCGATCTGCGCGGCGCGCACGACGGCATCCACCGCGCCTTGCAGCGGCAACGCCAGATTGACACGCCAACCCAGCGCATCCGCCGCCGTGGTAGTGAGCAGATGGTCGCCCTTCTCCCTCAGAAGGGTAATGCGTCCACCGTCATGTTCGCGAAAAGGCACTGGGCCAAGGTTCCCGACGCCGATGAGCTTGCGTTCGCGCAGGCTGCGTTCGGACGGGAGCGGCCGCGTCGCGGCGTAACGCCAGTTACGACGACTGGTGACCAAAATCACTCCATTGGGATCGGTGACGAAAGTAACCCCGTTCGCCTCGCGCCATTGTGCCTCGACGCGGTCGAACTCCATCTTCATCACGACGACGCTGCCCCCCGCCGCCCGCCGTGCAAAGAACAGACCGGGCCGATGACTGACCGTACCGAGCGCGAACTGCTCACCGAGCCCGCTGCGCAATGCCGCCCGGAAATACGGACGAAAACTGTAGTCCTTGCCCAGGAAACTGCGCGGATCGCGCCAGTTGCTCGCGGCCAGGGTCAGGCCGTCCTTGCGAATGATGTAGATGATGGGCGAGCCAAGATCGCGCGACAGTCTCTCCAGCTTGGCGTTCATCACCGCTTCGGCGCCCGGCCTGCCCGCGACGAGTGCGACAAGATCGCGGTCGTCTGCCAGCGCAAGCGGAAGAAGCCGGAACCGGGCGATTTCGCTCGCCAGCAGTGCCTGCCGCAGCCGGGCGTCGATGGCTGCCTGCGCCGCGAAACGGGCGGTCGCGGCCTGCCTCACCGCAAGTCCGGTCAGGAATGCCACCGCAGCAGCGCAAGCCAGCGCCGCCGCCAGCCACCAGAGATAACGCGATCGAACCACACGAATCCGCCTAAGCCAACAGGGCCTCATGTGCAAGTTTCTGCACTATCCAGTTATGAGGAGGGCAGATTTCCAGACATGGTGTGAACGACGTCACCCTCATATCATTGATATTAAAGATATTTACAATAATGCAATTTGTCTTTGCGCGCAATGAAACGGGCGGCATTTTGACCCTAGGCACGAGCGTCACCCCCGGGGTGTCGTCGGCGTCCCGAGGATGACGAAGGCTTTTGACATATGCAGTATGATCCGTCGCACATTCAGCCCGTCGCTGCGAAGCGCTGGTACACGCACCTTTATGTCCAGGTTCTTGCCGCGATCACTGCGGGCGTACTGCTGGGCCATTTCTACCCGGCGGTCGGCGAATCGCTGAAGCCGGTGGGCGACATGTTCATCAAGCTGGTGAAGATGGTGATCGCCCCGGTCATCTTCCTCACCATCGTCACCGGCATTGCCGGGATGCGCGATCTCGGCTCGGTCGGGCGCGTGGCGGCGAAAGCCTTCGCCTACTTCCTGTTCTTTTCCACGTTGGCGCTGATCGTCGGCATGACCGTCGCCAACGTCGTGCGGCCGGGCGCGGGCTTCAACATCGATCCCGCCACGCTCGATGCCGGCAAGGTCGCCCAGTACGCCGAAAAGGCGCACGAGACCTCGCTGCTCGGCTTTCTCAATGCGATGATCCCGGACACGCTGGTCTCTGCACTGGCGCAGGAGAACATCCTGCAGGTGCTCGTCGTCGCGATCCTGTTCGGCTGCTCGCTGGCCGCCATCGGGGAACGTGGCGACAAGGTGCTTTCGCTACTCGACGACATCTCGATGGTGGTGTTCAAGCTCGTCGCCATCGTGATGAAGCTCGCCCCGATCGGTGCGTTCGGTGCCATGGCGTTCACCATCGGCAAGTACGGCGTCGGCAGTCTTGCCAACCTCGCGCAGCTGGTGGCGACGTTCTACCTCACCTCGATCCTGTTCGTGGTCGTCGTGCTCGGCGCGGTGGCGAAGCTGTGCGGGTTCTCGATCCTCAAGCTGATCGCCTACCTCAAGGCCGAACTGCTTCTGGTCCTTGGCACCTCATCCTCGGAAAGCGCCCTGCCCGCCCTTATCGAGAAGATGGAGCGCGCCGGCTGCCCCAAGGCCGTCGTCGGACTCGTCGTTCCCACTGGCTATTCGTTCAACCTCGACGGCACCAACATCTACATGACGCTGGCGGCGCTGTTCATCGCGCAGGCCTGCAACGTCGATCTGACGCTGGGCCAGCAACTGCTGCTGCTGGGCGTCGCCATGCTCTCGTCCAAGGGCGCGGCGGGCGTCACCGGCGCGGGCTTCATCACGCTGGCGGCCACGCTTTCGATCGTGCCGGACGTGCCGGTCGCGGGCATGGCGCTGATCCTGGGCGTCGATCGCTTCATGTCGGAATGCCGCAGCCTGACCAACTTCATCGGCAATGCTGTCGCCACCGTCGTCGTCTCGCGCTGGGAGGGCAAGCTGGATCACGCCCGCCTCGACGCCGCGCTCTCCGGGCATGCCCTGCCCGAACCGGCACTCGTCCCAGCCGAATAAGCAAGCACGCTAAAAACAAGAACTACGGAGAGGTCGCCCCATGGGCACTGTTGCTTCGCGGCTGCGCGCCGCCACCCTTTCGCTCGCCCTGATAACGCCTGCTGGAATCGCGCATGCGCAGGATGCCGCATATCCCCAGGCCCACAACGGCGACGGCGCGGTCACCAATGGCTACGCCCTCTCCCGCTGGGCCGAGGACTGGACCGAAAAGGCCGATCCCGCCAAGCGCGACGACCCGCTCGACCGGCTCAAGTACATCCCGCTCGACGACGACGGCGATATCTACCTGACCCTGTCCGGCGAACTGCGCCTTCGCGTCAACCAGACCACCAACCCCAACTTGCGCGAGGCCGAGGCCCAGCGCCAGGACATCAACCGGGTGGTCGGCGGCGCCGACCTCCACATCGGCACCCACTTGCGCTTCTACGGCGAGATCGCCCACGGCGGCATCTCCGGCCGCAACCTCGGCGTGCCCGCCGCGACGCTGCGCAACGACGTGGTGATCCAGCAGTCCTTCGTCGAAGCCCGCACCGACATCGGCGAATTCGACGTCGGCGTGCGCTACGGCCGCCAGGAATTCACCGACGGCCCCAACCTGCTCGCCTCGCAGCGTGACAACAACACGATCCGCTACACCATGAACGGCTGGCGCTTCTACGCGCGCGGATCGAAGCTGCGCTTCGGCGCCTTCGACTTCCGCCCGACGGCCTATGGCGACCTCGGCACCGGCGACGACGTCGACGATCCGGCGCGCCGCTTCTCCGGCGCCACCGTCGGGGTGATGCTGCCCAGGACGTTCCTCGGCAATTCGAACCTCGCCTTCGACACCTTCCTGTGGCGGCGCCACAACGACGTCGGCGCCTGGGGCGGGCGGATCGGCCCGGCGACGCGCTGGTATCTGGGCGGGTGGTTGCGCGGAGACGTGGGCCGCGTGAACCTCGACTGGTCGGTGAACCGCCAGTGGGGATACTACATGACGCAGGACATCTCCGCCTGGCAGGCGTTCATCGCGCAGACCTACAGGCTGGGCAAGAGCAAGACGGCACCGCGCGTCGGCGTCCACTTCGACTATGCCAGCGGCGGCGGCGGATATGGGAACGGCAAGCTGCGCAACGCCTATTCGCCCTTCGGCAACAACATCTACTACAGCTACCAGCTCTACCTGACGCCCTCGAACTTGCGCGCGGTGACGCCGAACGTCAGCTTCTCGCCGGTCAAGGACGTGCGCGTGCTGGCGGAGTACGAGTTCGCCTGGCGCGACAATGTCCACGACGCGGTGTACCGCGCCAACGGCCAGCCCTTCGCGGGCACCCAGAACGGCACCGCGCGCAAGATCGCGGAACTGGCGCGGCTGCAGGCGGTGTGGACGATCACGCCGCGCCTGTCGTTCACCGGCCGCTACGAGCACCTGAAGGCCGGCGCGGCACTGACCGACGCGGGGTACAAGAGTTCGGATTTCCTCGCGGGCTGGCTCAGCTTCCGGTTCTGACCGGCGGCTTCGCCTCCAGATAGGCCCGCACCACCGCGCGGTTCTGCCGGTTGGCCTCGAACCGCGTGAGGTCCGCATCGTTGGCGAGGATCGCGGCGATGATCCGCCCGCGCCCCTCGCGCCATGCCGCGCCGTCGTCGTCGAAGACCTTGAGGTCCGGGGCCGTATGCGCGGTGGAATAATGCAGCGTCACCCGCGTCAGCATCTCGAACAGCGGGCGGCGGACCATGCGAAACAGCAGTTCCTGGAACTCCATCTCGAAGCGCCCGCTGTCCGCCATCGTCGTGCAGCCGGGAAGCGTCTCCGCCAGCGTCGCCAGCCGGGCCCGCAAGCCCGCGTCGGTGCAGCGCGCGGCGGCAGTCGCCAGCTCGTTGAACAGCAGCGAGGTCATGTCCAGCGCCTCCTCGTAGGACGCCGGGTTCATCCGCATGTAAGCATGCAGCCCCCGCTCCAGCGCCGCCGCATCGGGCCGCGCGCCGTAATAGCCGCCGCCCGGACCGCGCCGAACTTCGAGCAGCCCTTCATGCTCCAGCACCCGCGCGACCTGCTGCAGGGTGACGATCCCCACCTCCAGCGAGCGCGCCAGTTCATGCAGCGAACCGATCCGCTCCCCCTCGGGCACGGCGTAGATCTTCTCCCGCAGGATCGCGGTGGTACGGACGATCAGGCTGGCTTTCTTCCCCGACATGGCCTTCTAGATAATAGGCATATAATATGGAATTCACGCTGCTTATCTTGGGATAATCGCACAATTCAAGTCAATTGACCGCTTATTTTTACCCCGATAGCCTCCTCTCCATCAAACGGTGCGTAGTCGCCGATGGAGAGGAGAGCAAAGCCATGGGCTTCCGCCTGCCTGACGTATCCCTGCCCGAATTCGCGCACCTGATCGGCGACAGCGCCGAGGCCGCCGGCACCGGCGAGACGTTCGCCCACGTCTATCCCGCCAGCGGCGAAGTCACAAGCGAGATCCGCCTGGCGAGCGGCGACGACGTCGACCGCGCCGTCGCCGCCGCCCGCGCCGCGCAGCCCGCATGGCGCGCGATGCCGGGCGACAAGCGCCGCGACCTGATGCTGCGCCTCGCTTCGGTGATCGAGGAACGCACGGCGGAAATGTCCCCACTGCTGAGCGCGGAAAACGGCTCGATCCTCCTCGCAGGCCCGCACATGAGCGCGGATGCGGCGCAGAAGTTCCGCTACTTCGGCGGCTGGGCGGACAAGCTGGAAGGCCGCACCGTGCCGACATGGGGCGGCCCGGCGCATGACTACGTAGCCTATGAACCTTACGGCACCATCGGCGTGATCGTCCCCTGGAACGGCCCTCTGTTCGCGGCGACGATGGTGATGGCCCCGGCGCTGGCCGCCGGGAACTGCATTGTGCTGAAGGCGCCCGAAACCGCGCCGTGGTCGATCATGAAGCTGGTTGAACTGATCCGGCTGGCGGGCTTTCCGCCGGGCGTCGTCAACCTCGTGACCGGCGGCGCGGACGTCGGCGCGGCGATGGTCGAGCACCCCGGCATCGACAAGATCGAGTTCATCGGCAGCGGCGCGACAGCGAAGACAATCCTCGCAAGCGCCGCGCAATCGCTCAAGCCGGTCGGGCTGGAACTGGGCGGCAAGTCGGCGGTGCTGGTCTTCGCCGACACGAACCTGCAAGCCGCCGCCAAGCGCGGACTTTCCGGCGCCGTCAGCGCCAATGGACAGGGCTGCGTCAACGGCACCCGCCTGCTGGTCGAGCGCTCGATCTACGAACCCTACGTCGAGATGCTCAAGGCCATGGCGGCCCATGTGAAAGTCGGAGATCCCTTCACCATGGACACGATTATGGGCCCGGTGATCTCCGAGGCCGCGCTGGACCGTATTCATGGCATGGTCACGCGCGGCACCGCCGAGGGCGCACGCGTGGTCTGCGGCGGTGCGCGCATGGGCGGTGATCACGCGGGCGGCGCATTCTACCCGGTCACCGTGCTTGCCGACGTGGCACACGGCAGCGAGATCGCCCGCACAGAAGTGTTCGGCCCGGTCATCGTCGTCACGCCGTTCGACAGCGAGGAGGAGGCGATCGCGCTGGCCAACGACACCGACTACGGCCTCGGCGCCTATGTCCACACCACCGACCTCGCCCGCGCGCACCGTGTCGCCGGGCAGATGATGGCCGGACAGGTGCAGGTCAACGGCTCGGGCGAGGCGATGACGCCCTGCGTGCCGTTCGGCGGCATGAAGCATTCCGGCCACGGCCGCCTCGGCGGGATCGAGGGCCTGCGCGAATTCCAGCAGGTGCGCAACGTGTGGATCAACCTCCAGTGACCCTGCTCGATCCCGCCGCGCGCAGCACCGCCGGCCTCGCCGCCCAGGCCGAAGTCACCGGACGCGAAGCCCCCGCCCCGACCACGCTGCTGGAGGAATCTTGGCGCGACTTCTTCTTCGCCGAGGTCTGGACCCGGCCCGGCCTGCCCCGCCGCGCCCGCTTCCTCGTCGCCATGACCTCGGCCGCGACTTGCGGGCTGGCCGACGGGCAGGTCGAGGATTTCGTGCGCGGTGCGCTCGCCACCGGCGCGCTGACCCTCGCCGAACTGCGCGAGGCGGCGCTCCACCTCGCGGTCTATTCGGGCTGGGGCAACGGCGGCAGGCTCGACCGGGCCGTCACCCGCGTGGCCGAAGCGCTGGGTCTGCCGCCCGCCGAAGTGCCGCCGATCCGCGCCGAACCCTGGGACGCGCAGGAGCGCAACGACCAGGGCCATGCCGAATTCGCGAAGGTCATGACCTTCCCGCCCGGCCCGCCGAACTCGCCCTATCTGGTCGGCATCAACAACTTCGTCTTCGGCGAGATGTGGCGGCGGCGCGGCCTCGACGAAGCCTCGCGGCGATGGATCACGCTTGTCGGCGTCTGCGAATCCGGCGCCGACATCCCGATCCGCAGCCACATCCACGCCGCAATGGCGAGCGGGAACTGCCAGCCGGAGGAAATGCTGGAATTCGTCCTCCAGTACGGCACCCATGCGGGCTGGCCCAAGGCCTCGCGCATCAACGCCGTCGTGATCGAGATGATCGCCAAAGTGGAGAAAGGACTTCCCTGGAATGGCTGAAGTGGGTTTCATCGGCCTCGGCTCGCAAGGCGCGCCGATCGCCATGCGGATGATGACGAGCAATGCGCTGACCGTCTGGGCCCGGCGACCCGAGGCGCTCGCCCCGTTCGCCGCGAAGGGCGCGAAGGCTGCGGCATCGGTGGAGGACCTCGGCGCGGCCTGCGATCATGTCGGCGTCTGCGTGGTCAACGACGCGGACGTGGTGCAAGTCTGCGACCTGCTGCTGCCCGCCATGCGCCCCGGCAGCGTGCTGACGATCCACTCGACGATCCTGCCGCAGACTTGCGAGGCGCTCGCTGCGCAGGCGACAAAGCGCGGTATCTTGCTGCTCGACGCCCCCGTCAGCGGCGGCAGCCCGGCGGCCGAGGCGGGCACCCTCACCGTGATGTGCGGCGGCAGCGAAGAGGCTTTCGCCAGGGCGCTCCCCTTGTTGCGGACGTTCGGCGCGAAGATCGTGCTGCTCGGCCCGGCCGGCGCCGGGCAGCGGGCCAAGATCGTCAACAACGCCCTGCTCGCTGCCAACATGGGCCTCGCCCATAGCGCGCTCGCCATCGCCGAGGGGCTGGGCGTGGACCGCGCGGCGCTCGCCGACCTCATCCAGGCGTCGAGCGGGCGCAGCTTCGGCTTCGAGGTCTACGCCCGCCTGCCCGCCCCGCCCGCCTTCGCGCACGGGGGGAACCTGCTGTTCAAGGACGTAAGCCTGCTCGGCGCCATCGCGCATCCGGGCAACCCGCTCGCGCTGGCGGCGATGCCGTTCCTCGACGCTGCGGGCGTCACCGGAGAGACACCATGATTTTCGAGAACCTCAATCTCACCGGCAAAGTCGCGCTGGTGACCGGCGCCGCGTCCGGCCTCGGCCGCGCGGCGGCGCTGAAACTGAGCGCGGAAGGCGCGAAACTGTGGCTGGTCGACGTCGATGCTGTGGGCCTCGCCGAAACGGCCGCATCGTGCGGGGCCGAGGCGCGCAGCGAGGTTGCCGATCTTTCCGACCCCGCCGCCTGCCACGCCGCCATCGCGAACGCGGTCGCGGCCTTCGGACGTCTCGATGCGCTGTGCAACGTCGCCGGGCTGATCTACCTCGCCAACACGCCCGAAATGCCGCGCGAGCGGTACGAACGCACCATCGACGTCAACCTCAACGCGCCGTTTTTCCTCTCGCAGGCGGCGATCCCGCACTTGCTGGAAACGCAGGGTGCGATCGTCAACGTCGCCTCCTGCGCCTCCTACATCGGCGAGGCCTATGCCGCGGCTTATTGCGCCAGCAAGTGGGGTCTCGTCGGCATGACCAAGGCGCTGGCGATGGAGTTCCAGAAGCAGCCGATCCGCATCAACGCCGTCGCCCCCGGCGGCATGATGACGGGCATCGCGGCGAACTACGTGCCGCCGGAAGGCTGCGACTTCGAACTGCTCAAGCGCTTCTCGGGGATGCGCGGGCTCGTCGAAGTGGAGGACGTGGCGGACATGATCGTCCTCCTCGCTTCGGACGCCGGGCGCGGTTTCCATGGCGCGTGCCTCTCCATCGACGCGGGCATCACTGCAGGCTGAAGGACCATACGATGACATTTTCCCTCGATCAGTTCCGCCTGGACAGCAAAGTGGCGGTGGTCACCGGCGCGGGCGGACGCGGCAATTCCATCGGACGCGCCTATGCGCTCGGGCTGGCCGAAGCGGGTGCGGCAGTGGTCGTGGCCGACCTTAACGGCGAAGGTGCCGAAGCCGTCGCGCAGGAGATCGTCGCGGCGGGCGGCCGGGCGATCGGCGTGCGCGTGGACGTGGCGGACGAAGCCTCCACACTGGCGATGGGCGCGGCGGCGAGCGCGGCGTTCGGCGGGATCGACATCCTCGTCAACAATGCCGCGCTGATGGTCGATATCAGCTACGACAATTGCGAGACGGTCAGCCTGGAGGCGTGGAACCGCGCCTTCGCGGTGAACCTCAACGGCGCGTTGCTCTGCGCGCGGGCGGTGATCCCCTCGATGCGGGCGCGCGGCGGCGGGCGGATCGTCAACCAGACCAGCGGCGGGGCGTTCCCGGCGATCGGGCTCTACGGCATTTCCAAGCTGGCGCTGGTGGGGCTGACGACGACGCTGGCCAAGCAACTGGGCAAGGACAGCATCACCTGCAACGCCATCGCGCCGGGCAACGTCAAGTCGGACGCGGGCAAGCTGCTGGTGCCGGACGATTCCCCGTTCATCCAGTTCCTCGACATGACCTGCGCGCTGCGTTCGCGCGGGGAGCCGGACGAACTAGTGGGCACCGCGCTGCTGCTGTGCTCGGAGGCCGGGCGGTGGATCACCGGGCAGACAATCCACGTCGACGGCGGCTGGGTGATGCGGCCTTAGCAGGCTTTCGTCGTCCCGGAGCAAGTCCGGGACGACGAACATTATAGCCTCAGCAGCACTTGCCTCCGCCCGCCCCGCCGAAGCGTGCCTGCTCACGGTTGCGGAAGAACTCCACGCGCGTCATCGGCACGGCATCCGGATGGCGTTGTGCCATGTGAGCGAGGTAGACCTCGTAAGGCGGCTGCCCCACCATCAGGCGTAGCATGTTTCGCAGCATTCTCATTCCGCTGGGACCATCTGCACGGGGCTCTCGTTCACCGTCGGCCGATCCTCACGCAGGGCCGCCATGCACGTCCGTACGGTGAAGAACAGCAGCGAAACGACCACCGCCAGGAACACTGCGCAGAGCACCGCATCGACGCGGTCGTTGAAGACGATCGCCTGCATCTGCTCCATCGACTTGGCCGGGGCCAGCACGGCCCCCGCCTCGATCGCTGCGCCGAACTTCGCGGCATGGGCGAGGAAGCCCACGGTCGGATCACTCGACAGCAACTTGAGCGAACCGGCGCTGAGCGTGCAGATCAACAGCCACACGGTCGGGATCACCGTCACCCAGGCATAGCGCTGCTGCTTCATGCGGAACAGCACGGTCGTCGCCAGCATCAGCGCCACGGCGGCGAGCATCTGGTTGGAGATGCCGAACACCGGCCACAGCGTGTTCACCCCGCCCAGCGGGTCAGTGACACCCTGATAGAGGAAGAAGCCCCAGCTCAGCACGCACAGCGCCGTCGCCACCACGCCCGGAAGCCACGAAGTTCCCGCGCGGAACGAGGGCACCGCAAGGCCGATCAGGTCCTGCAGCATGAAGCGCCCGGCGCGTGTGCCCGCGTCGACGGCGGTGAGGATGAACAGCGCCTCGAACAGGATCGCGAAGTGATACCAGAACGCCTTCATCGCCGTGCCGCCCGCGACATGGCTGAAGATCTCCGCCATCGCCACCGCCAGCGTCGGCGCGCCGCCGGTGCGTGATACGATGGTGTGCTCGCCCACGTCGCGCGCGGTCTGGACCAGAAGGTCGGCGCTCACCGGGAAGCCCATCGCGGTCACCGCATGGGCGGCGCTGGCGGGGTCGGTGCCCAGCACGGCGGCGGGGCTGTTCATCGCGAAGTAGATGCCCGGATCGAGGATCGAGGCGCCGACGAGGGCCATGATCGCCACGAAAGCCTCCATCAGCATCGCGCCGTAGCCGATGAAGGGCGCGTCGGTCTCGCTGCCAATCAACTTGGGCGTGGTGCCGCTGGCGATCAGCGCGTGGAAGCCGGACACCGCTCCGCAGGCGATGGTGATGAACAAGAACGGGAACAGCGCGCCCGACCACGCCGGACCGCCGCCACCGACGAACTGCGTCAGCGCGGGCATGCGCAGCGGCGGCGCCATGACGACGATGCCCACGGCCAGCGCGGTTATCGCCCCGATCTTGAGGAAAGTGGAGAGGTAGTCGCGCGGCGCCAACAGCAGCCACACCGGCAGCAGCGAAGCAAGCGCGCCGTAGCCGATCAGAATCCAGCACAAGGTCTGCGGGGTGAAGGTGAACAGCGGCCCCCAGATCTCAGAGGCCGCCACGTTCTGGCCGAACACGATCGCCGCGATCAGGCCGACGAAGCCCAGCACGGAGACTTCGCCGATGCGCCCCGGCCTGATCCAGCGGGTGTAGATGCCCATCGCCAGCGCCAGAGGGATCGTCGCGGCGACGGTGAACATGCCCCAGGGGCTCTCGGCCAGCGCGCGCACGACGATCAGCGCGAGCACCGCCAGGATGATGACCATGATGAGGAAGGCGCCTGCCAGCGCGATGGTCCCCGCAACCGCGCCCATCTCCATGCGCACGAGTTCGCCCAGCGACTTGCCGTCCCGCCGCATCGAGATGAACAGGACCATGAAGTCCTGCACGGCGCCTGCCAGCACGACGCCGAAGATGATCCACAAGGTGCCCGGCAGATAGCCCATCTGCGCCGCAAGCACCGGCCCCACCAGCGGCCCCGCCCCCGCGATCGCCGCGAAGTGGTGTCCGAACAGCACGCGCCGGTCGGTGGCGACGTAGTCCAGCCCGTCGGCGCGGGTGAGCGCCGGGGTCGCGCGGGCGGGGTCCAGCCGCATCACATGCTGCGCAATATACAGCGCATAGTAGCGATAGGCGACGAGGAAACAGCTCACCGCCGCGACCACGATCCACAGCGCATTGACCGCCTCCCCGCGCGACACGGCCAGCACCGCAAGGCAGATCGCGCCGACAATCGCGAGGATGATCCAGGGGATGTGCTTCAAGTCTGCCTCTCCGTTCGACCGCTGGCGGTTTGAACCGATGGGGCTTCGACAAGCTCAGCCTGAGCGGGATTTGAAGCCCTGCTCTCGATCCCGCTCAGGCTGAGCTTGTCGAAGCCCCCTGCGCCATAGCGCATAGCTAAAGACACCCAGCGGTCCCGGGTCAAGCCCGGGACGACGATCACCCCACCAGCTTGCGCGTGCGGCCGTAGAGGAACGCCACCAGCGCGAAGAACAGCGCGGTGCCGCCAACCAAAGCGGGAACCTCGAAGCCGTCGCCGACAAGCGCCAGCGGCGCATCGCTGCCCGATGCGGCGACGATGCCAGCGAAGGCGACGCCCCACAGGCTCTCGCCCACGATCATGCCCGTGGCGGTCAGCACACCCATGCGCAGCGCGAATTCGGGATCGGCGCGCTTCTCCGCCCAGCCGTCGTAGACCTTGCCGATGACCGAGCCGATCACGACGGGCAGGATGGCGCTCATCGGCAGGTAGATGCCGATGCCCACCGCAAGCGGCGGCAAGCGCAGGCGTCCGGCCTTGCCGAGCACTTCGTCGAGCACGATGAACGCCACGCCCGCAGCGGCGCCCCAGCCGATCATCGTCCAGTTGAGGTTGCCGCCCAGCACGCCCTTGGCCAGCGCCGAGATCAGCGCCGCCTGCGGTGCGGGCAAAGCGTTCGCCCCCGCGCCCGGCATCCCGGCGAACCCGAACGCGGTGTTGAGCAGATCGAGCACCGGCGGGATCACCAGCGATCCGAACACCACGCCGATCACCAGCGCGACCTGCTGCTTCCACGGCGTCGCGCCGACGAGCTGGCCGGTCTTGAGGTCCTGCAGGTTGTCGTTGGAGATGGTCGCGACGCCGAAGACGATGCCGGTCACGATCAGCGCATAGGCGACCAGCGCCGACGACGTCTCTGCGCCGGAATCGCGCCCGAACAAGCCGACCAGCATCAGCGATGCAGCAACGACGGAGAGAATACCGATACCCGACACCGGCGAGTTCGACGCACCGATCAGGCCCGCCATGTAGCCGCAGACCGCCGCGATCAGCAGGCCGAAGACGACGACGAAGACGACCGCGCCCGCGATCAGCACCAGTTCGCTCCCGGCCAGCGGACCACCGGCGATGACGCTCCACAGCAGCACCGCGATCGGCACCATCATCGCCAGCGCGCCGAGCGCCACGGCGGTAATGGGCAGATCCTGCTCCTCGATCGCCAGCGCCTCGCCGGCATGGCGCGCACGGCTTGCGGCCATGGCCGAGCGCACGCCGCCGATCACCGGCCCGGCGATCCGCAGCAGCGTCCACACCGCCGCCACGCCGATCACGCCCGCACCGAAGAAGCGCACATCGCGCGAGAAGATCGCTCCCGCCCAGGCGCCTACATCGCCCGCCATTGGGCTCTGCGCCGTCAGGATCGGCAGCAGCACCCACCAGCCGATGACGAGGCCCAGGAACATCGCCATGCCGACCGACAGACCGACAAGGTGCCCCACGCCAAGCAACGCGAACGACAGGCCGCCGGAAATCCCCGTCGCGCCAGAGCCGGTGCGAAACCACACGGCGGCCTCCCCGACGATCAGCCGGGTTTGCGTCAGCACCGCAAAACCCACGGACGCGAGCGCGTTCCAGACCAGCACGGAAAGGCCCTTCGCGCTTTCCTCCGCACCTTCACGAGAGCCCGAACCCACGCGCAGCACTTCGGCGGCGGCATGACCTTCGGGATAAGGCAGCGGGGTATCGACCACAAGCGCACGGCGCAACGGAACCGAGAACAGCACGCCGAGGATACCGCCCGTGCCGGTGATCGCGGCCGTCGTCCAGTACGGGAAGCCCTGCCACCAGCCGATCATGACGAGGCCGGGCAGCACGAAGATGATCGCTGCCAGCGTGCCCGCCGCGCTCGCCACGGTCTGGACGATGTTGTTCTCCCAGATCGTCGAGTCCTTGAACCCGCGCAGGATTGCCATGGAAATGACCGCCGCCGGGATCGAGGTGGCGAAGGTCAGCCCGACCTTCAGGCCGAGGTAGACGTTCGCGGCCGTGAACAGCAGCGTGATCGCCCCGCCCAGCAGGATGCCGCGCAGCGTCAGCTCCTTTGCCGAAGCCCTCGCCGCCGTCTGTTGCACCTCCATCGTGTCGTTCGCCATCGCGTCCCTGTCTGCCTGCATTTTCAAGCCACGCTTCTTGGCACGGTGGTCAAATGGAAGACAGTGCAAATCATGCCGGCGAAATCCCGCGGCAAATTCACGGGCTTTCAACGGCGAAGTTCACCGAGACGTCACATCGCTCGCGGATAAGGGCCGGCCATGGATACTCTGACGCACGCCGCGTCCGCCGCTCATGTGGCAGGGCAGAAATACGCCGGACCGCCGGTGCGCATGATCGTGCTCGCCGGTCGACACCCGCGCGAGACGGACGCTCTGGCCCGTCGCTTCGGGATGAGCCACAAGTGCCTCGTGCCGCTGGATGGTCGCCCTCTGGTCGCGCACGTACTGCAGACTGCCGCCATCCACCCGGCGGTCGAAAGCCTAGCCATATCCGTCGAGCGAGAGGCGTTCGAGGGACTGTTCGACGTTCTCTCCCAGCTACCCGGCCGGGGCATCGCCAAGCTGGTCGAGGCGCGGGAGAACCTCGTCGACAGCGTGCTGGCGGCGGCGCAGGGCTGGGACGGTCCGCTGCTGGTGACGACGGCCGACCATGCTCTTCTGACGCCTGCTTCCATCGATGCGATGATCGCCGCGCTCGATTCTTCCGACGCCGCCTTCGCCATGGCGTCGCGTGACGCGGTTCTCGCCGCCCATCCGCAGCATGCGCACCCGTTCCTCGAGTTCGCGGACGGCGCCTATGCCAGCTGCAACCTCTACGCCGCCGCCGATCCCGAGGCGTTGCGCGCGGTGGAAGTGTTCCGCGGCGGCGGGCGTTTCGCGGGCAATGCGCTCGGCGTGCTGCGGGCGTTCGGCTTCGTCAACCTGATCATGCTGCGCCTGCGCGCCAGCAGCCTGAGCGATGCGACCGAGCGCGTTTCGCGCCGCATCGGGCAGCGCCTGAAGCCGGTGGTGATGCTCGACGGCTCGCAGGCGCTCGACGTGGATGACGATCACACCCACGCCGCAGCCGAGGCCCTGCTCACCCTGCGCGGCGAGCCGGCCCGCACCTCTTCGGGTCCGGACCGGCTGCATCGTGCGTTGGGTTGATAGTCAGAATTTCAGGCCGATCCGCGCATACCAGAACCCACCGTTGAGGCCAAAGGGCGCAAAGCCGCCGTATTGCCCCGAACCATCCCAGGCGATCGCGCCGTTCTTGTCGGGGCGCACGTTGAACAGGTTGTTCGCGCCTACCGCCAGGTCGAGCGCCTCGGTGAACTGGTAGCCCACCTCCGCATCGGTCACCCACTTCGCCCCGAACGTCCGGTCCGATGCGGCGACGTTGCTGGACTCGGTGTACTGCCCGAAGCGCGTCGCGCGCAGCAGCGCCTTGACCGGGCCGGACGACCAGTTGCTCGTCAGCACCACTTTACTGCGCGGCAGTGCCACGACAAGGTCGCGCTGTGCCTGCCGCCCGAACAGCGTGACGTTGAGGCTGCTCAGCTCAGCCGGATTGTCGATCACGTGCAGGATCTTCGTGCGGTTGTAGCTGTAGGCGGCACTCAGGCGAAACGTGCCGAGCGAGGCCGTGTCCAGCGTATACTCGCCCACCACGTCGATGCCGCGCGTACGCGTATCGATCGCATTAGTAAAGAACTGCGCGCTGTCGACATCGTCCACGCCGTTCGCCTCCAAGATCGCCTTCACCGCCGAGCCGCCGTTGGAGGCCGTGCCGAGGAACTCGGTCTTCACGATGCGGTCGTCGATGCGGATCTGGTAGGCGTCCACCGTCAGGCGCAGCGGGCCGTTCTCGTAAGTCAGGCCTGCGGTGAAGTTCAGTGACTTCTCAGGCTTGAGCGGCTTGGCACCCAGCGCCTGTGCCGCGACGGAGTTGACCGGAAGGAACTTGGAGGTGGTCGAGACACGCTCGTCGCCGATGACGGTGACGGTGTTCTGCGTGGTCGAGAACCCGGTCTGCGCCAGCGACGGCGCGCGGAAGCCGGTGTTGACGCCGCCGCGCACCGCCAGCCCCGGCGCCAGTTCGATGCGGGTGCTGGCCTTGGCGCTGAAGGTGTTCCCGGCGCTGTCCGAATAGTGCTCGAACCGCCCGGCGAGACCCACGAACCAGCCCGGCGTCACGTCGGTCGCAAGATCGAGATAGGCGGCGAGATTGTTGCGCGAAAGGCTCGTCGCGTCAGCGGGCGAGGTTCCGGTAAACGAGACGAGGCCCGGCGACGGCGAGCGGCCCGCATAGAGGTCTCCGAACGCGGAGCCATCGTCGGGGATCACGTAGCCGCCGTCGCGGTAGCTGTCGGGCTCGCCCGCGACGTTCTGGAAGCGCTCCCAGCGGTGCTCGACACCGAAGGCGACGTTGAGCGGCTTGGCGAAACCGACCTCGAACTCGCGGCTGACGTCGATGTTGTTGACCCACAGGTCCTGCTTCTGGCGGCCCATGAAGAAGTCGGCCTTGCTGTCCGGCCCGAGCGAGGGGTTAAGCGTGTTCTCCGCCCCCAGCTTCACCGCATCACGGCCGTAGCTGGTGGACAGGTCGACCGCCCAGCCCGCCAGCTGCGTGCGCAGGCCAAGAGCCGCCTGCCAGTCCCACTCCCAGATGCGCCGATAGGCCTGGAAGCCCGCTGGATAGAGGTCCGGCAGCACTGACGAGCCCTGCGCATTCGCCTGCCCGCCGTAGCCCGTCGGCGACGCCACGTATGCGCCGCGCGCGTCCTTGATGTTGCGATAGCTCAGCGTCGAGAACGAATAGAGCGTCGTGTCATCACCCAGCGGCAGTTCGGCGTTGTAGCTGGTGTTGACGATCTTGTCCCGGTTCGAACGCCCGTAACCGCCAGCGATGACGTGATCGGCATCGGCCTCGCGCGGGTCGGGCTGGCCGTTCACGAGCGGGTAGACGTATGGGATTGCCTCGGCGACGGACTTGGCACGGTCGTGGTACTTGGCCTCCGCCGCGATCCGCACGAAGCCGCCGTCGCCGATACCTGCGCCGTAGGAACCCGCGACCTGGTAGAGATCGCCGCCGCCCTCGTACTGCTGCCCGCCGGTGAGCGAGATGTCGCCGCCCTGCTTCGTATTGTCTAGAATGATGTTGATGACGCCGGAAATCGCGTCCGAGCCGTACTGCGCCGCAGCGCCGTCACGCAGGACCTCGATACGGCCGACGGCGCTGGTCGGGATGAGGTCGATGTCCACCGGCGTGGAGCCGCCCGAAACGCGCGAAAGGTTGTTGATCAGCGAAGTCGTGTGACGCCGCTTGCCGTTGACGAGGACGAGCACATAGTCGCCCGAGAGCCCCCGGATCGCGATCGGACGGACGCTCGCGGACGTGCCGCCACCACCGAGCGCCGGCATCGTCAGCGAGGGGATGATATTGCCGAGGATTTCCTTGAGGCCGGTGCGGCCGGTGGACTTCAACTCCGCCGGGCCGATGACATCGACGGGAACCGGGCTGTCGGCGACCGAGCGCTGACTGTGCCCGCGCGCGCCGGTAACGATGATGGCACTGCCCTCGGCGGCGTCGGCAGCTTCCGCGGCGGCATCCGCAGTCGCCACCGGGATCGCCACGGAGGGCGCCTCGTCAGCATGCGCCACGCCGAATGGAACGAACGATACGCTGGCGGCAAGCGCGGCGGACTTGAAAATTTTCACCTGGAATGGCCCCTGAACTTGTGGTCTGTCCGGAGCTTCATGACATGTCTACTGATTTAGTAGAAATTGCGATCTCTTATCCGTTCTCAAGTTTTTCTTGATACAGCGTCGATCAGGCCGAATGCAGTGAACCCGCCGCAGCTGGAGCCGAGGCGGGTTCACTGCAGATAAGCCAATGCTTACCCCGCCGGCGCGAAAGCAGCCGCCAGCGGGCGGTCGCCCTTGACCTCTCCGAACTGACGGAAGGTATCGAGCACCACCTGCTGCTTGTCGATCACGCCCTGATCGATCGGAACCGGCAGACGGGCGCCGCGCCCCGCGAATTCCTTCGCGATCGGCAGGGGCAGGCCCGTCTCGGCGGCGAGGACCTTGGCGAATTCGTCGACGTGAGTGCTGGCCCACTGCAGCGCCTTGCCCTCGCGCTTGAGGAAGTCGTCGAGCAGCGCGCGCTTGGCCTTGATCGCGCTTTCGGGGGCGATGTCGAAGCCGTACCCTTGCGAGAATCCGCGTCCGTCGATGGCGATGCGGTTGCCCTCCGCGAGAGCCGCCGCGACGTAGGGCTGCCACGTCGACCAGCCGTCCACAGCGCCGGTCTGCAGTGCGGCGCGCGCATCGCTTGGGGAGAGGAAGGTGATCGTCACGTCCTTCGCGCCAAGGCCCGCCGCCGCCATCGCCCGCAGCACCAGATAGTGCCCGACGCTGCCGCGCCCGGTGGCGATGCGCTTGCCCTTGAGGTCCTTGGGGCCGTGGATGGCGGACGCCTTGGGCACGATCAGCGCCAGCGCGCCCTCGGTGCGTTCCTGCGTGGTCTGCGCGCCGATCGCCTTGATCGGACTGCCCGCCTGATAGGCGAACTGGAACGGCGCATCGCCCACCAGCCCCACGTCCACCGCCCCGCTGCCCAGCGCTTCGAGCAGGTTCTGCGCGGCGGGAAACTCCGACCACTCGACCTTGTACGGCGCCCCGTCGAGCGCGCCGGAGGCCAGCATCAGCGCCTTGGTGCCGCCCTTCTGGCTGCCCACGCGCAGCAGTCCAGTGTCGGAAGCCCCGCCCCGGCCGCATGCGGCCAGAGCGAGGCTGGTGGTCAGTCCTGCAAGCAGGTTACGTCTGTCGAGCATCAATCAGAGATCCGTCCACAAGGGTTCGTCGGCGATCAGGATACGGTGCAGTTCGCGCGGGAAATCGCCGTAGTTGCGCACCGCGAAGTGCACGCTGGCACGGTTGTCCCAGAACGCCACCGTGCCCGGCCGCCACGAGAAACGCGCCTGCACGTCGGGCCGCTTGTACTGGCGCAGCACTTCTTCCAGCAATTCGCGGCTCTCGGACAGTTCGATGCCCAGGATCTGCGGCTGCTGCGAGAAGTTGACCCACAGGATCTTCTGCCCCGTCTCGCGGTGAGTACGCACGATCTTGTGCGCTACAATGGGGTATTCGTGGCCAGAGAGTTCCAGCGCGGGCACGAAGTTGTGCGTCACGTGCTTGCTTTCGAGGCGCTGCTTCAGCTCCTCGGGCAGCGTTTCGTAGGCAAGCGCGGCGTCCACCCAGATCGTGTCGCCGCCCACTTCGGGCAGGTTCACGTCGCGCAGCACCGCGCCCCAGGTCGGGACCAGCCGCCAGCTGGTGTCGGAGTGATAGGCCTCGCCCGGCTTGACCTTGTAGCCCAGCTTCTTCTCATACTCGCGGTCATGCTTGGCGGCGATCGCGTGGACTTCCTTGTTCGCCGCGTCGTGCTGCGTAGTCGGGTGCGTGTAGAGGGGGCCGAAGTTCGCCGCGAAGGCCGCCTGCTGCGCGTCATCGATGGACTGGTCGCGGAAGAACACGACCTTCCATTTGAGCACCGCAGCGCGGATCGCCGCGCGTAGTTCGTCGGTCAGGGGTTTGGACAAGTCGACGCCCTCGATCTCGGCGCCGATCGTCGGCTGCACGGGACGGATGACGAGGCCCGCGTTGGCGGTATCGAACGTGGAAGCGGAAGTAGCCATTGTCGTGTCTCCTCTCTTCTCGTTTCAGGCCGCCGAGCGGGTCAGGCGCGCGGCGGTATTGCGGTTGACGGGCACGTCGAGGCCCAGGTTTTCGCGGAAGGTCTTGCCGGCGTAATCCTGCTTGTAGATCCCGCGCTGCTGCAGGATCGGCACGACCTGATCGACGAAGACCTCCAACTGGCCCGGCAGCGATTCAAACAAGTTAAAGCCGTCCGAACCCCGCTTCTCCAGCCACAGCTGGAAGCGGTCGGCGAGTTGTTCGGGCGTGCCCACGAAGCCGCCCTTGGGCGTCGCCACCCGAAGCGCGATCTGGCCGAGCGTCAGGCCCTGCGCGGCGGCGGCAAGCACCTTCTCAGAGGCGCTCTGGTTGCTCTTGAAACCCTCCTCGGCGACATGCGCCGGGAAGGCGCCATCGGGATCGTACTGGCTGAAGTTGTGGTCGTTGAACGAGCGGCCAAGCGCCCGCAGCGCGTTTTCCAGACTGACAAGGCCCGCCAGTTCGCCGTGCAGGCGCTCGGCCTCCTCCTCGGTCGAGCCGACCACCGGCCGCGCGCCGGGCAGGATGAACAGCTTCTCCGGATCGCGCCCGAAACCGCGCGCCCGCGCCTTCAGGTCCGCGTAGAACGCCTGACCTTCGGCCAGATCCTCCTGATGGGTGAAGATCGCCTCGGCATGGCGCGCGGCGAACGTGCGGCCGTCCTCGGACGAGCCCGCCTGGAAGATCACCGGCTGCCCCTGCGGCGAGCGTGAGATGTTGAGCGGTCCCTTCACCGACAGGAACTCGCCCTTGTGGCCCAGTTCGTGCAGCTTGTCGGCGTCGAGGAACTGGCCGCTGGCCTTGTCGCGCACCAGCGCGTCGTCTTCCCAGCTGTCCCACAGGCCCTTGACGACGTCGAGGTATTCGTCGGCAAGGCGGTAGCGCTCGGCATGGCCGAGGTGCTCGGCCTTGCCGTAATTGTCGGCGCTGCCGGCCAGCCACGATGTGACCACGTTCCACCCCGCACGCCCGCCGCTCAGATGATCGAGCGAGGCGAACTGGCGGGCGAGGTTGAACGGCTCGTTGTAGCTGACGGTGGAGGTGGCGACGAGGCCGATCCTGTCAGTCACCGCCGCGACGGCGGAGAGGATCGTCAGCGGCTCGAAGCGGTTGAGGTAGTGCGGCGAGGAGCGCGCGTTGATCGAGACGCTGTCCGCCACGAACAGGTAGTCGAACTTGCCGCGCTCCGCCGCCTGCGCCTGCCGCACGTAGAACGGCAGGCTGGTGCTGGCGTCCACTTGCGCATCGGGGTGGCGCCAGTCGTCCCAACCGGGGCCGACGCCGTGCAGGATGAAGCCGAGCTTGAGCTGTCTGTCTGCCATGTCAATTCCTCCTATGTCGTGAGGTCAGGCTATGCGGCGGGAGCGGGACGGACCAACGCGATTGGCTGATGTGAAAGTGAGTTGTGCCAATGGGTTCGGGGGCGGGGTCGCGTCGAACCCTTCGACAAGCTCAGGGTGAGCGGGGTGGGGGCAAACCGCCGCCGCCAAGCGAGCTGTGCGGGCCGATAGCTACCTCCAAACCCGCTCAGGCTGAGCTTGTCGAAGCCCCATCGCCCACACTCACGCCAGCCGGTTCACCCCGCCAGCGCGACCTTGCGCTGATCGCGCTCTGCCACCTTCTCGCGCACCAGCGGGATCAGTTCGCGGCCATAGTCGATCGCGTCTGCCAGCGGCTCGAAGCCGCGGATCAGGAAGTGGTCGATGCCGATGTCGTAGTATTCCAGCAGTGCCTCGGCGACCTGCTCGGGCGTGCCGACGAGGCCGGTGGAATTGCCCGCAGCGCCGGTCAGCGCGGCAACGCCGGTCCACAGGCGCGAGTCGCGGCGCCCCGAAGCAGCGGTTTCCAGCAGGCGCAGCGAACCCGCATTGGGCGGACGGTGGCCAGACGTCGGCAGACCCGCCGCCTCGCGGTTGGCGCGGACCTGCTCGACGATGGCGTCGGCCTTCTTCCAGGCGGCTTCCTCGGTATCGGCGATCACCGGGCGCAGCGAGAGCGAGAAACCGGGCGAGCGGTTATGCTGCGCGGCAGCGTGGCGCACGGTGCGCACCGCCTCGCCCACCTGTTCCAGCGTCTCGCCCCAGAGCGCGTAGACATCGGCATGACGGCCCGCGACTTCGATCGCCTCGGGCGAGGAGCCGCCGAAGAACACCGGCAGGTTGTCCGGCTTGATCGCCGCGAAGGCGCCGCGCGCCTGATAGAAGCGGCCCGAATGGTCGAACGGCTGCGCCGAATTCCATTCGCGCTGCAGGATATCGAGGTATTCGTCGGTGCGGGCGTAGCGTTCCGCCTTGGTGGTGCCGACATCGCCGTCGCGCGCCATTTCCTCGTCGGCGCCGCCGGTGATGATGTGCACCGCTACGCGCCCGCCGGAAAGCTGATCGAGCGTCGCCAGCTGGCGCGCCGCGAGCGTCGGCTGCGTGAAGCCCGGGCGGTGCGCGACAAGGAAGCCCAGCTTGCTGGTGATCGCCGCCGCATGGGCCGCGACGATCTGGCTTTCGGGCGAGGCCGAGCCGAACGGGATCAGCACGCGATCGAAGCCGCCCCGCTCCTGCTCGATCGCGGCGGCGTCCACATATTCCCGGTCGAGCACGCGCGAGCGGGTGGCGTTGTGGATTTCCGAGGTGTCGTTGAAGCCGATGTAGCCGATGAACTTGACAGTCATTGCGGTAAACTCCGGTTATGATTTCAGATGACGAAGAAGCCGTGGGTGCCGTCGCGCTGAAGCTGCGCGACAAGGCCGTATTCCCAGTCGAGGTAGGCCTGCATGGCGGCCTTGGGATTGTCGGTGCCCTCGTAAGGGCGCTTGTAGCGGCCCTCGGGTCCGCGCGGCGGGGGGGCGCCGTCGGGGCCAGTTTCGAGCGGGCCAGTTTCAAGGGCGGTGAAGTCGGCTTCCAGCACCAGCACTTCCCAGCCCAGCTGCGCTAGCCACGACGCGGTCATGTCCGCACGCGGGCCGAGGTCGTCGGCAAGGACGATGCGCGCGCCGCGCACGGGGGCGAAGTGGTCGGTCTCCTGCACCAGCTGGCCGCCGGGGGCATTGCGGAAGCCCGGAAGGTGCCCGGCGGCGTAGACGTCCGGCTGGCGCACGTCGAAGCGGTAGAGGGTGCGGTGCGTCTCGGCCTCGATGCCGGCAAGCTGCGCGGCGTCGATGCGGCGCACCCCGGCGCGGTAGGCAACTTCGCGGGCGCGGGCTCGGGCTTCGTCGACATCGCCGCCGAGTTCGACGCTCTCCTGCCGCCCGTGCTCCAGCTGCTGCCCTGCGAGGGTCCAGCCGATGGTGCCGTTGCGCAGCGCGAAGACGCGATTGGGCAGCCCCGCATTGATGAGCGACTGCGCGCCGATCAGGCTGCGGGTGCGGCCCGCGCAGTTGACGATGATCGTGGTGTCCGGGTCGGGCGCGGCGACCGGCGCGCGCAGCACCAGTTCGGCGCCCGGCACGCTGCGGCCGCCGGGGATGCTCATCGTCGCGTATTCGTCGAAGCGGCGCGCGTCGAGGATGGCGATGTCGGCCTTCTCGTCGATCAGCGCCTGCACGTCCTCGGCCGGAAGCGAGGGCGTGCCGCGCCGGTGCTCGACGAGTTCGCCGAAGGCCTTGGAGTAGGAATTGACGTCCTCGAACAGCTCGTAGCCCGCGTCGCGCCAGCCCTGCAGGCCGCCGTCCAGCAGATCGACGCGGGTGAACCCCAGCCCGCGCAGTTCCTCGACCGCGAAGGGGGCAAGCCCTTCGCCGTCATCGTAGACGACGACCTGCACATCCTTGCGCGGCAGGCGCCACTCGGCCTCGGCAGCGATGCGCGCCAGCGGGATCTGCGCGGCGAACAGCGGGTGGCCAGCGGCGAAGGGATGCTCGTCGCGCACGTCGATCAGCGCGATTTCGCTGCGGGCCAGAAGCGCGCTGCGGACCTGATAGGGGGTGACGGTCATGCTTTCCTCGAAATATCCCAGAGGTTGGCCCAAAGATTAGGCAACGTGGTGTTGGCGTAGCCGGAGATGAACGGCCGCTCCTCGCCGCTGGCGCGGTAAGTGGCGCGTTCGACGGCACCGATGTTGGCGCCGTAGACATGGATCGAAATGGAGGTTCGATCGGACTGCCCGTTCTCGACGCGGTGGATATCCCCCTCGCGCGGGTCGATCGCCTCGATCTCGCCGGGGTGGAGCGTGCGGGTCGCCCCGTACTGCACCAGGGCGCCGTCATGATCGCGGTGATGGAAGCTCTGCACCCTCTCGGTGCCGCTCAGTACGCCTACGAGGCCCCAGACACGGTGGTCGTGGATCGGCGTCGCCTGCCCAGGCCCCCAGACGAAGGACACCACACTAAACCGCTCGGCGCTGTCGCAGTGGAGCAGGTATTGCTGGTAGCGTTCGGGGTGCGGCCGGGCGTATTCCTCCGGCAGCCAGTCGTCTTGCGCGACCAGATCCGCCAGCAGGCCCCCGCCATCGCGCAGAATCCGGTCGAGATCGTCCGTATCGTCAAGCAAGCCGGCGAAGTCGGTGACGAACCGGCGCAGCGGCGACAGGTCCGTGGCGGTCGCTATCGGGGCGAACGCATTCACGGGCGCGCTCCGGCATGCAGCGCGACGATCTCCCCGGCAGGCCGTTCCTCGACCAGACCGCCCAGTGCATCGAGCAGGCGCTTGCGCAACGGCGCCGCCACGGTCGCACGCTCGGGGCCGCGCGAAGCAGTGATCCGCTCCTGCGCAACGATTTTCCCGCCGTCGAGCAGGACAATGCGGTCAGCGAGCGCGATGGCTTCGTCGACGTCATGCGTCACCATCAGCACCGCCGGGCGATGACGACGCCACAGCGACAGCACCAGTTCGTGCATCCTGAGGCGGGTCAGGGCGTCGAGTGCGGCGAAGGGTTCGTCGAGCAGCAGCAATTGCGGCTCACGCACCAGTGCACGGGCAAGGGCCACGCGCTGCGCTTCGCCGCCCGAAAGCGTCAGCGGCCAGGCTTCCAGACGGTGGCCGAGGCCGACTTCCTGCAGCGCCTCTTCCGCCAGTTGGCGCGCATTGCCGCGCTTGAGGCCGAGGGCGACGTTGCGCCAGACTTTCTTCCACGGCAGCAGGCGGGCGTCCTGGAACACCACGGCGCGCGAACCGGGGATGGTCACGTCCTGCCCTTCTACCGGATCGAGGCCGGCCAGCGTGCGCAGCAGGGTGGTCTTGCCCGAGCCGGAACGACCGAGGAGGATGACGAACTCGCCCGCCGCGATCTGCAGGTTCAGGCCCGAAATGATGGTGTTGTCGCCAAAGCGGCGGGTGAAATCGCGCAGACTGACGACGGGTTCGGACGTCACGGCGGGCGCGGCGGGCGAGGTAAAGTGATTCAGGCGAGCATCCACGGCAGGGTCCTTTCGGGGAGCGGGTTCACGCAGCAGGTTCATTGGGAAACGATGGAGGGGCGCCAGACGAGCGCGCGGCTCTCGACCGCGCGGACCAGTCCGTCGGCGGCAAGGCCCAGCACGGCGTAGACCATCAGGCACACCAGGATGATGTCCGTGCGCATGAAGTCACGCGCGTTGTTGATGAGGTAGCCGAGGCCCGCAGTGGCGTTGATCTGCTCCGCCACGACCAGCACCAGCACCGAGACCGAGAGCGAATAACGCAGGCCCACCAGCAGCGCAGGCAGCGCGCCGGGCAGGATTACATGCCAGACCTGCGCCGCGCGGCTGAGGCCCAGGCTGCGCGCGCCTTCGAGCAGGCGCACGTCGATCCCGCGGATACCGCCGTAAAGGTTGAGGTAGACCGGGAAGATCGAGGCGAAGGCGATCAGCGCAATCTTGGGCGTCTCGCCGATACCGAACCAGACGATGAACAGCGGCGTCAGCGCCAGCGTCGGGATCGTACGCTTGATCTGCATGAGCGGATCGACCGCGACCTCGCCCTGCCGCGACAGCCCGGCGACGAGCGCCAGCAGAATCCCGGTGGTCACGCCGATCGCCAGGCCCGCGATGATCCGCAGGAAGGAAACGGCGAGATTGTCGGTCAGTTCGCCCGACACCGTCATCGCCCAGAGCGTCGCCAGCACCTGCGAAGGCGCCGCGAGGGTCCGCTCGGGAATAAGGCCGGACCGGGAACCGGCCTCGAGCACCGCCAGCAGCAACAGCGGCGAGAGCCAGCGGGCAGAACCCAGCGAGCGGGCCAATCGGGTGAATGGGGACATGGACGAAGTGCCTCGTGTGGTCATGACCCGAAACTGGCACCTGAATGTCTACCAATTCAATGGAGAATGTTGTGCCGACCTATCAGCAACGCTCATAATGGCGCCTCGAAACGCTCATCCGACGCCCGGACGTGCGGAAAACCGGGCCGAAAGCAGAAAAAGGGCATGGGGACAGAATTGCTTGCCTCACCTAAATCTCTACTATTTTGATTGAGAATAAGTCATAACGCATGGATGCATGCAGGCCATCATACGAATCCTGGCCATCACACGAATCTTGAAAGCCCGCCGATGCCCGTGAATCTCCCGACAAACCTTCTGCGCAGCTTCGTTGCGATCGTCGATACCGGCTCGATGCTTCATGCTTCGGAGCGGGTTTTCGTAAGCCAGTCGGCGCTCAGCCTCCAGATCAAGCGACTCGAAGAGCTGCTGCAACAGTCGCTGTTTCACCGTGAGGGACGCCGCCTTGCGCTGACGGCGCACGGCGACCTGATGCTCGACTATGCACGCAAGGTGCTCGCCCTGCATGACGAAGCGGTCGCGGCGGTCACCGCCGGGCATTTCGCCGGGCCGGCGCGGATCGGCATGGTACAGGATTTCGCGGAACTGCTCCTGACCGGCCTCCTCGCCCAGTTCGCGGATTTGCACCCGGAGGCCGAACTTTACTCGCGGGTTGCGGGCACGGCGGAACTCCTCGACCTGCTGGAGCGGCGGCAACTCGACATCGTGCTGGGATTTGCCGCGCCGAATGACGGCCATGCGGTGACCACCGCGCCCATGTCGTGGTTCGGCAAGGAGGAACTGGCCGCGCACGAGACGATCCCCCTAGCCGTGCTGGAGACGCCCTGCCGCTTCCGGGAAGCGGCGATCCGCGCGCTGGAGGATGCCGGGCGCCCGTTCCGCATCACCGTGGAGACGCCCAATCTCACCACCTTGCGCGCGGCGGTGGATGCGGGGCTCGGCCTTACCTGCCGCACCGGGATGTTCCTGCGCGACGCGCCGCTGGGAGACGTCGGCCTGCCCTCGCTGCCGCATGTCTCCTGTGTGCTGCATACCGCGCCGGGGCTCGACGGGCCCACCCACCAGCTTGCCACACTGGCGCGCGAGGTGGTCGCCGGGCTTCCCAACTGATGGCGCTGCTTATTCGATAATCTCAAGCGGCTCTCAAGGCTTCTCGTTGGTCGCGGTGCCGGGCTTTCCATAGCTTTGGATGCGATCAACGATGAGGCTTACCGATGACCGAAACCCTGAACGACCGCTTCGCCGCGCTGCAGGCCGAACGCGAGCGCACCTGGAGCGCCGAGCAGCTGGAACGCAATGCAGCGCAGCGCCGGGTGCTCGTCGAGCGGCACGATCCGTCCGCGCAACCGAAGGCTGGCGACACCGTCGAACCCTTTACGCTGATCGATCAGGACGGGCGCGAACTGACGCGCGACACGATCCTTGCGGATGGCCCTGCGGTGCTCGTGTTCTTCCGCTTCGGTGGGTGCCCCGCCTGCAACATCGCGCTGCCGTGGTACAACGAGACGCTGCTGCCCGAACTGCGCGCCCGCGGCATTCGCCTGATCGCGGTCAGCGCGCAGATCCCGGTCGACCGGGACCTGATCGCGCGCCATGGCCTGGGCTTCACCGTGGCTTCGGACCCCGGTTATGCGCTCGGCCGCCAACTTGGCATTACCTTCCTGCCTGACGAGCAACCCGCCGTCCCACACGGCCAGCCCTGGATCGGCGCGACACTGGGAACAGGCAGCTACGAGATCGACCAGCCCGCCATCCTTGCCCTCGCGCCCGACGCGACGGTGCTGTTCTTCGAGGCCAGCCCCGACTGGCTGAGCCGCACCGAGAGCGAGACGATCCTCGCCGCCCTGCCCGCTCGCCAGACCGTCACCACCGGCGCCTGACCTTGCTTCAAAGTCCCTCGCCGCCGACCCAGTGCTCGTCGGCGAGGAAGCGGGCAAGGCCCCACACCTGACGCCGGATATCGGGCACGGCGACGATCTCCCAGGCCTCCCCCTTGGTGATCGGCCCGACCGCGAGCAGGCGGTCCTGCGCATTGCCAGCGGCATCGCGCACCCGGCCGAGATGGTCGACGTCCACCCCAAGGCCGTGGGCGTCGCCGCGAATATGTCCCGCCTCGAGCAGATGCGTCAGGACCGGCGCCTCCACCCGGCGCAAGTCGCCGTCCGGCCCGGCGCAGTTGAACACGCGGTCCACCGCGATCGCCTCGATGCCGTCCTGACCACGCGGGCGATAGTGCACCACCGCCTGCCCGCCGGCTTCGTCGGCTCCGCACAGCTTGCCCGCCACGTACTGCAGCCGCCCGGCGCTCTCCATCGCTTCCAGCCGCTGCGCGACCGAGGGGGCGAGGCGGTGGCGGTGAATGTCCCAATATGGCCGCAGATGCCGCAGGAAGCGGGCCTGCGCGGCGGTCGAATGGCGGCGCCAGATGTTCTGGGTGTGGGGTCGCAGAGCATCCACCGCGCCGCGCCAGCCGATCTCCTCCGCCCGGCGCCGCACGGCGCGGACGAGGTCCGCGCCGCGCAGATCGGGGTCGGAAATGGGAACCACCACCGGCCCGCTCTCGGCGTGGGCGAGCGGCTTGAGCCCCCGGCGCGAAAGCACCGTGACCTTGCCGCCGAACCCCGAGCTTTCCAGCGACAGCACCACGTCGGCCGCCGTCAACCCGCTGCCCACCACGAGGACGTGGTCGAGCGCGGCGAGGCCCTCGATCGCCGAGCGATCCCAGGGATCGGGACTGTAGAGGTGCCCCGGCAGCCCCTCCAGCACGCCATGAGGCGCGGGCGGGAAGTTGCCCAGGGCCAGCACCACCGCGCGGCAATCGACGACGTCGCCGTCGGCCAGCCGCACATGTGCCGCGCCATCGCCGAAATCGACCGAGCATGCCTCGCCGTCGATGACCTGCGCGTCGGGACCGGCCTTCGCCAGCGCCTCGACCAGCAGTTCGCGCAAGTAGGTCCCGTAAGTCAGGCGCGGCACGAAGCGGTTCGCCTCGTCGGCGTCGGCGAAATCCATCCAGCGGGCGAAGTGCTTCGCATCGTCGGGGAACGCGCTCATGTTGGAGGCGCGCACGTTGAGCAGATGCTCCGGCCGCCGCGTACCGAACGCCACGCCCTTGGCAAGCTGGGCGGAATTACGCTCGATCAGGGCGACCTTGACGCCGTAGCGCAGCAGGTTGATCGCCAGCAGCGTCCCGCTGAACCCTCCTCCCACGATCGCGATGGGCAGGTCGCGGGCGGCATTGTGACTGATCATGAAAAGATAGGTTCCCGGCAAGCTGATGAGGCTGGCTAACAGGAAATGCCCGCCGCGGGGTATTTTTTGTCCTCATAGATTGCGCCGAATCGCTTCGGTCGGTCGCTGCCGTTAACCATTTCTAGTGACCTTCGGTTTATACGTATGGCCCTGATCAAGGTTGGGGCATGCCGGTTAGGTCGCATCTCGTCTTCGTTTGGCTGCTTCTGGCGGCGCTGTTCTGGTCGTCTTCCGCGCGGGCGGAGATCGTCCGGATGCGCTCCGACGTCTGCTATGCCACCGCGCCGGCGGACTATCCGGCCACTGCCGCCTCGGTCGCGCGGCTGAACTTCGACTGCACCCGCGTGCCTGACCATCCCGCCTACGCCAAGGGCTGGGCATGGCTGAAGCTGCGCGATCCGCGCATGCTGTCCGGCCTGCCTTCGGGTTGGCTCCTGATGACCGACCAAAGCCGGTTCGAGCGCATGACCATGCTGGTCGTCGATACCCAAGGCCGCACCCGCACCGCCACGATCGCGCCCGGCGCCGTCGGCGACCACTGGGCGCTGGGGGGCATGTTACGCTTCGCCGTCGATCCGCCGGGCGCCCGCGTCCGCGATGTCTACATCGGCTACCGCAACCTCGACGACCTTTCGCTGATGCGCAAACTTTCGGCGATGAGCCCGCAGAGCCTGCTGCGGCTCGAAGGCATCTGGCTGGCGCTGATGGGTGTGTTCGCGGGCGCCATCTTCTCCGCGTTCGCTTACAACCTGCTGATCTACACCGGCCAGCGACTGGTCTTCCAGCGCTGGTATCTCGTGTGGTCGCTGCTGGTCCTCGCCTATGGCCTGACCTGGACCAACGTGCTGGCCTTCGCCTTCCCCGAATATGTCGGCCCGTTCGCGGTGACGACCGACTATCTGCTCGTCGCCGGACTGATCGCGGCGGGGAACATGTTCTTCCTGGCCGTCATCGAGGAAGGCGTGCTGCCGCGCTGGCTGGTGCGGTGGGGGAAGATCTGCGCCTGCCTCAACATGGTGGTCGGCGTTCTCGCCGCCTTCGTCCCCGTCGCTGCGCCGGTCGTGCTGGACCGCTGGCTCAACGTGGTCTTCGTCCTCAGCGCCGCCAGCGTCGGCGTCGGCATAGGTATCGCCCTGCGGGCACGCAGCCGTGTCGTGTGGTTCTACCTTGCCGGGTGGACCCCGGTGCTCTCGGTCTTCGCGCTGCGCGTCAGCCGCAATTTCGGGATCACGGTGCAGGACGACGTGGTCGATATGGCCACTTTCGCCGCGCTCGCGTTCGAATCGATCGCCCTGTCGCTCGCCATCGCCGACCGCTTCCGCCTGCTCGGCAAGGAGCGCGACACCGCCGAGCAGGCCCGCAAGGTCGCCCAGGTCGAGAGCGAGACCTTCCGCCGCGCCGCCCAGACCGACTACCTGACCGGCCTCGGCAACCGCGCCGCCTTCCAGTCCGCGCTGCGCACGATGTGCGAGGATGCCGCACGCTCCCCCTTCATGCTGCTGCTGATCGACGTCGATCATCTCAAGCACATCAACGACCGCCTCGGCCATGACGGCGGCGACCTGCTGCTCGGCAAGGTCGGACGGGGCCTCGTGGCCGCAGGTGGTCCGTCCGCGCACGTCTCGCGCATAGGCGGTGACGAGTTCGCGATCCTGCTGCCGTGGGACCCCGTGGCGGAACTGCGCATCCGCCGCGCGCTGGACGAACTGCAGGGTGCGACGCTGACGCACGGCGGCCGCAGCTGGGCCTTGTCGCTCAGCATCGGCCTTGCCTGCTTCCCGCAGGATGCCGCCGAACCCGATGTGCTCGCCAAGAACGCCGACCTCGCGCTCTATCAGGCCAAGCAGGAAGGCCGCCGACGCCTGCTCGACTACGCCCCGCACTTGCGCGAGCAGCTCGACAGCCGGCAGCTGTTCGGACTGGAAGCGCGCCAGGGCATCGAACGCGCCGAATTCTCGCTCCATTACCAGCCCATCGTCGATATCGATACCGGCGCGATCGGATCCTACGAAGCGCTCCTGCGCTGGCAGCACCCGGTCCACGGGCTGATGACACCGGCCGTCTTCGGCGACATGCTGAACGAGCGCAAACTGGGCCTTGCGGTGCAGCAGCACGTGCTGGACATGGGCCTCGCCGCCTTGCGGGACCACCCGGAGCGGATCCCCAAGCTCTCGGTCAACCTGATCGCCGCACAGCTCGACAGCCCCCACGCCGCCGCCCGCCTGCTGGCGCGGATACGCGACTATGGCATCGCGCCCGAACGCCTGTGCATCGAGGTGACCGAGGACTTCGTGCTCGGCCGCGCGGTGGACGAGACCGCCAAGGCGCTCGACCTGCTGCACGAGGCAGGCGTGACGGTGGCGCTCGACGACTTCGGCACCGGCTATGCCTCGCTGATCCATCTCAAGCACCTGCCCTTCGACGTGCTCAAGATCGACCGCTCGTTCACCCTCGGCCTGTTCGACGACGACGGCCAGAGCGAGGCGATCATCCGCGCCATCATCGGGCTTGGGCAGGGCCTCGGCAAGCAGGTCGTGGCCGAGGGCGTCGAGACCGAAGAACAACGCCGCAAGCTGGCGGAGATGGGCTGCAGGCTCGGCCAGGGCTACCTCTTCGCCCGCCCGGCCCCGATCGAGACTTTCGCATCGGCCGGTGCATCGGCCTGCGCGGCCTGACGCTTCAGGGCGAAGGCGCGGCGTCGGATTCGCGGCGGATCAGTTCGAAGGTCATCCGTGAATGGCGCGGCGCCGGACGGCGTCCCTCGCGGACGGTACGGATGTCCTCGACCAGTTGCAGCACCGCCGCGCGCGACATGTCGGCGATCGGTTGGCGGATCGTCGTCAGTTCCGGCCAGGTCGTAGTCGCCTGCGGGGCATCGTCGAAGCCGACGACGGTGAGGTCGCGCGGCACGTCCAGCCCCATGCGATGCGCCACCGAGACCGCTGCCGCCGCCATGTCGTCGTTGCTGGCGAAGATCGCGGTCGGCCGCCCGGCCAGTGCCAGCAGCTTCTGCGCCGCGTCGAGGCCCGACCGGTAGGTGAACTGCCCCTCGACCACCAGCGCCGGGTCCGACACCAGCCCTGCCTCCCCCAGCGCATCGAGGTAGCCGTAAAGGCGCAGCGCCGATGCGGTCTGGTCGGGATTGCCGGAGACGAACCCGATCCGTTCGTGCCCCTGCGAAAGCAGGTGCCGCGTCATCGCCGCCGCCGCCGCGCGGTCGTCGATGTTGACGGACGAGAGGAACACCGCAGGCCGCCCCGAAGCCACCGCGACGGCGGGAAGCCCGGCCTCCTGCAGCAACTGGTGCATGTCGTCGGCGTCGCAGAGCGGCGGCGGCAGGATCAGCCCGTCCACCCCGCCGTCGATCAGGCGCCGCACGATTTCGGCGCGCTCTTCCGGGTTGTCGCAAAGCTGCACCACAAGCTGAACGTTGGCCCGGCTCGCCTGGTCGAGGCTACCGACAAGGAATTCGTTGAGATAGCCGGCGCTGGGATTGCTGTAGAGCAGGCCGATGCGGATCTCGCTCGCCGCCGCGAGGTTGCGGGCGGCGGCACTCGGCGAATAGTTCAGCGCCTTGATCGCAGCCTCGACCCGCTCGCGCGTTTCCTCGCGCACGTTGGCCTTGCCGTTCATCACGCGCGACACCGTCATCAGCGAGACGCCCGCCTCGCGCGCCACGTCGGCAATGGTGTTCCCTGCGCGCGAACGGCGCGAGGAGCGCGGGCGCATGGGCGATCCGCCGATATCGTCTGCCATGCGCGCCTCTACTCCCTGCCTGCACCCTCGCTGCTAACGCGCCGGCGGGCCGCTTGCAATGTGATCGATTGATGGCGCCGGGCGCGCACGGACCATCCTGTGACGGGCATCTCTGTCGCCAGGCCGTCATCCCAGCGAAGGCTGGGACCGCTGGCCGAGTAAGGCCCAACCCTCGACAGGGCGTCCGGACGCTAGTTGGCCGTAACAGGCCAGCGGTCCCAGCTTTCGCTGGGATGACGAGGTTGTGCGTGCAGTTAGCGCACGCGGAAATACCCGCTGGCGAGTGCGGGCCATTACGCCGGGGAAATCAACGCATCCGAAGGTAACATCGGGTCGGCGTCGGGAGCGTCCAAGCAGGGACGCGGGGTTTTGTTTTCCGTGAAGCTCTGGCGAGCGGCCGGGTAACTCACGGTGCAGCCCGGCTCGACCTGTATTCCATCGGAAAGTCCCATGTGGCCGTCGTTAGGGTTCGCGTCGTTATCGGCCGAAGGCTATCCGGGATGGCCCTCCCATGCCCTGCCGTATGTCGCAGGAACGTATGGACGGCGTTTCCGGTAGCGCAGAGACAGTCCGGGTCTTCGAACGGACGCGTGGGTTGCATGGCCACGGCTGAAACCGCATCCCGGCCCACGACGCCGACCCGATACACCGGAGCGACGTGATCTGCACCGCTCCGGATGCTGGGCCATATAACCCATGTGGTTATAAATGTCAAGCTCGAAGGGCTGCGCCCGTCATCCCGGCGAAGGCCGGGACCGCTGGCCGTGAACAGCCCACCTCTCGCGAGAACGCCTTGCCGCGCGCCATAGCCTCAAGACCTGCCAGCGGGACGACGAATGTTGGAACTACGACAGGCGATCATTGCGATCCGGGCGAAATCCGATCCGCCATGCGCATTAGGCGCCGCGCCCGGCTTGCGCTTTGACGGCCATCACCATTTCCCACGCTCAGCTAAGGACACCGACATGATCACCGGCGCCATCCTCATCGGCCGCGAAGAAGCGCAGACGCAAGCAAGTTATGCCGCCATCAACCCCGCGACCGGCGCGGCGCTGGAGCCGCACTTCGCCGCCGCGGGCCTCGCCGAAGTGGAGCGTGCCTGCGCGCTGGCGGACGCCGCCGCGATTCCCTTTGCCGAAGCCGAGCCGGAAACCCGCGCGGTGTTCCTCGAAACCATCGCAGACGAGATCGTGGCGATCGGCGACATCCTGATCGAACGCGCCATGGCCGAGACGGGCCTTCCCCGCGCCCGTATCGAGGGCGAGCGGGGCCGCACCGCCGGCCAGCTGCGCCTTTTCGCGCAAGTCCTGCGTGAAGGCAGCTGGGCGGGACTCACCATCGATCCCGCCCTGCCCGAGCGCGCGCCGCTGCCGCGCCCGGACCTGCGCGTGCGCAAGGTCGCGCTTGGCCCGGTCGTGGTGTTCGGCGCCAGCAACTTCCCCCTCGCCTTCTCGGTCGCGGGCGGAGACACCGCCTCGGCTTTCGCGGCAGGCTGCCCGGTCATCGTCAAGGGCCACTCGGCCCATCCCGGCACCGGCGAACTGGTCGCCCGCGCGATCCAGCGCGCGGCGGCGCTGTGCCATCTGCCCGAGGGCGTGTTCTCCTACCTCCCCGCCACGCGTGAGGCAGGCACCGCGCTGGTCGCCGACCACCGCGTCAAGGCGGTCGGCTTCACCGGATCGCGCCCCGGCGGCATGGCGCTGATGCGCACCGCCGCCG
>NZ_JABXWS010000158.1:0-601 GCF_015594425.1 Novosphingobium sp. HR1a | reverse complement strand
CCCGGCCCGAGCCGATCCCGGTCTATGCCGAGATGAGTTCGATCAACCCGGTCGTGCTGTTCCCCGCCGCCCTCGCCGCGCGTGCCGAAGCGCTGGGCGCGGCCTTCGTCGGCTCGCTGACGATGGGCGCCGGGCAGTTCTGCACCAATCCCGGCCTCGTCATCGCCATCGACGGGCCTGATCTCGATACCTTCCTCGCCTCGGCCTCGGCCGCGATGGGCGGCAGCGCGGCGCAGGACATGCTGACGCCGGGCATCCACTCGGCCTATGTCGAGGGCGTGAGCGCGCTGGCGGGCCACGGCGCTGTAACCACCCTCGCACGCGGCGTCGAGCCGACCGGCCCGCATCAGGCGCAGGGCGCCCTGTTCCGCACCACGGCGGCCGATTTCCTCGCCGATCCGGCGCTGGGCGCGGAAGTCTTCGGCTCCTCCTCGCTGGTCATCACCGTCACCGACATGGCCGAGGCGCTCAAGGTCATCGCCGCCCTCGAAGGCCAGCTCACCGCCACCCTGATCCTCGACGCCGAGGACGAGGCGGAGGCCGCGCTGCTGCTGCCGGTGCTGGAGCGCAAGGTTGGACGCATCCTCGTCAACGGCTGGCC